>DATHKK010000764.1:0-2828 GCA_035489355.1 Candidatus Limnocylindria bacterium | reverse complement strand
GGCACTTATTTCTCGGGCCTGAGCAGCGGATCGCAATCGCAAGTGTCACAGACGCAAATCGGTATCACGCTGGATGTCATGCCCATCATTAACCAGGACGGCCTGGTAACGATGGAAATCCAACAGCACATCTCGCAAGTCGGCGGTAGCGTGCCCATCGACGGCAATGACGTGCCCATCACGATCGAACGCGATGCCAATGGCTATGTGGCCGTGAATAATCGCGACACGATCCTCCTCGGCGGTTTCATCAGCACCACCAAGACCGTGAACAAGAACGGCGTGCCTTATCTCAAAGATATTCCCGGGCTGGGCGTGCTGTTTCGAAGTTCGACGGAAGGCGTTCAGCGCGTGGAGTTGATGGTCATGATTCGTCCCACCGTATTGCCAAATCCCGAAGCCGCCGCCCTCACTGCCGCCGATCAACTCGACAACTCGCCGAACATCCGCCGCGCGGAGCGGGAAGAAGGAGAGTTCCAGCGAAAACTTCTGGAGAGCGAACGCAAAGCGGCGGAAAAAGCCGAGCGCAAAGGGCAATGACGCGTGCGGGAAAACTTTCGAGCGCCGGAGTGATCCGAAAACGAGGTCCTGGAACGATTGTCAAAAATCATCCCCATTTCGAAATTGAGCGCGCTTTGCTCTCGCCCCAACCCTCTCAATGAATCTAAAGGTAGGGCGTCGCTGTCCCCAGCGCGCCGGAGTGAGGCGTTCGCAAGCTCGTGCGCGTTCTGTCTTCGCGCGGCCCGGCGCGCTGGGGACAACGACGCCCTACCCCTGGCGGTTCAAGGGTTCACGGCACTCTGATGAAGAGATTCGCACTTTCGGCACGCTGGCGCGGACATTCACAGCTTCGCCACGCCAACTTGTTCTCGGAAGATTTGCCCGGTCGTCTCTGCTCCATCGATCCGAAGTCAGACCGCGTTAATTTCCAGGCGCCGGCGCACCGGGCACAGGCGGCAAAATTCTTGCCGCCGGATTACCTGCTTGTTGGAAGGCGGCTTTCTGCGCCTGGATGCGCGCAATGGCGTCCTCGCGACTCATCGTAGGCTGCGCGGGTGCCGTCACGGCCGCCGGCTGATAAGGTTGATAGCCACCCACAATCGCTGCTCCCGTATCGGTGCGCACCGGACGCGGAGGCAGCCCGCCGGCCGCCGCAGGGTTGGGCGCCACAGCAGCCGCGCCACCGCCGAGAATGGCCGAACGCCCGCTGGCTGGCGTGGGTTGTCCGGCTGCCGGCATGCCCAAGCCGAGTGGCGCCACGCCGGGATGCGCGACCGGCGGCGCGGAGGCGGCGAGGTTCGGTTTGATTCCGTTCTTATCGAAATCCAGCGTCGTCTCGGCATCGCCATTTTTGATACGGACGCGATTGTTCTCTGCGTCGATGGAGACAATAGTGATGCTGTCCTTATAGACGTCCCCTTCCACGAACGGCGAAGGACGATCGGTCTTTTTGGTTTGAGGATCGGTAAATTCCAAAAGCGCGCGCGGCGGCCCCAGCAAGGTAGTGATACCGGTCAATTTGATATCGAGCGGCGGCGGCGCGGGCACGTCGGGCGGCTTCGGCGGCTCTACGATCGGAACAGGTTTGAGGCCGAACGGATTGCGGTCCACAATCACCTGATAAGGATTGTCCTTCAGCTCGGCGAAGGCGCCCAGGCTGAATCCACCCAGGATGATTCCGCTTAAAAGGCCAGTGATGGTCCCGCTTTTCATGGTTCCGAATATAGTCGTTCACCCTTCAAACACCACAGACAATTTGTAGTTGCGCGTGCTTCGAATAATGGCGAAGGAGCATCTCTTGAATTGACCGCTCGGACCGCGCGCCTAACGTCACGCTATGGAACATGCACCAGGATTTTTGAAGATCGTGAACGAAGCGCGGCCTCGCGTGAAGGAACTCACCGTCGAACAGGTGCGCGAACGGCTTGAGGCCAATCCTAAAGCGGTGCTGATGGACGTGCGCGAGGACGTGGAATGGCAAAACGGCCACGCGGCGCAAGCGGTGCACCTGGGCAAAGGAGTCCTCGAACGCGACATCGAAAAAGTTTTTCCCGACCCGAACGCGGAGATCATCATGTATTGCGGCGGCGGCTACCGTTCCGTTCTCACCTGCGATGTCGCGCGGCGGATGGGCTACAAAAATGTGTCGTCACTCATCGGCGGCTACAAAGCGCTGGCCGCCGCGAACTGGCCGATCACGAAGCAAGTTTGAAGGCGTGCCTCGCCTCTCCTCTGCGCGTTTCGAACTTTCGAGCAACCGCGCGGACTTGCCACTTGCATTTTCATTTGGCCTCGGGATATTAGCGCCCGCTTTTTGGATGGGGTCTTAGCTCAGTTGGTAGAGCGTCTCGTTCGCAATGAGAAGGTCAGGGGTTCGAATCCCCTAGGCTCCACCAGTTTCGCGCAACAGCGGCGGAACTTCCGCCAGGACAGTGGCCGGCGGTCATCTCCAAATTTCTCCCCAAACAAAAGGCCGCTGCGGTTTTCCCGCAGCGGCCTTGCTGAATCATTTCTGTTTCGCGAAGTCGAACGCGCTCCGATCCTCACGGATTCAAGCGCACCCGGTAGAAGCGTGACGCTGCATTGGTCGCGTTCAGATCCGCAACCGTTCCGGCCGGGTTGCCAAGCGTCATGTTCGTGACGTCAGTCCAGGCGGATAAGTTGGTCGAGGATTGAACCGTGTAGTTTCGATTCGTCTGTCCGTTCAGCGTGAACTCGAAAGCGCCGTCGGTCCGCACGCGCGGCCCGGCGAGGAACGGCGTGACATTCACCCGCAACTGCGCGGCTAGACTCTGGGCCTGACCCGCGATATTCGTGACCAAAACAGA
>DATHKK010000763.1:0-6944 GCA_035489355.1 Candidatus Limnocylindria bacterium | reverse complement strand
AACGCGTCGCTGCACACCACGCTGCCTTTGAGCGAAAGCTTCGCCTCGCCGGCTTTCCATACGGCGATGCGGCTGGAATCCACGCGGCTCATCTGGCCGGCGCCGATGCCGAGCGTTCGATCTGCGCCGACGTAAACGATGGCGTTCGACTTCACGTGTTTCACGACGCGCCAGCCGAAGAGCATCGTCTCCAACTCAGCGTCCGTGGGCGCGCGCTTCGTCACCACTTTCAAATCCGCGGCGCGCGTCACTTTCAGATCGCGATCCTGCACCAGAAATGAATCTGCTCCCACGCCACGAACGTCGCTGAGCTTCGCCTGCATGATGGGCTTCAACGTCTTCAGCAAGCGGAGGTTCTTTTTCTTTTGCAGGATCTCCAGCGCGCCCGGAGCGAAGTCCGGCGCCACAATCACTTCAGAAAAAATCTCCGCGATGGCTTCCGCACAACTCGCGTCGAGCGTCTTGTTGACGGCGATGATGCCGCCAAAGGGCGCCTGTTTGTCCGTCGCAAATGCGTTGTCCCACGCTGCGCGCAGACTCTCCCCGCGCCCGACGCCGCATGGATTCGTGTGCTTGAGAATCGCCAGCGTCGGCTTTTCTCCGCTGAATTCTTCGATCAATTGCTCCGCCGCCGTGAGGTCGAGAATGTTGTTGTAGGAAAGTTCCTTGCCGTGCAGTTGGTGAAAGTATTCGTGGAATCGGCCGCACAACACCGCCGTCTGGTGCGGGTTCTCGCCGTAGCGCAACGTCTGCGCAATCCCAGCATTGATGTACAACCCTTCACCCATGCTGACGTTCGCCTCTTCCGCCGCGAACTCTTTGCTCAGATGCGCGCCAATCGCGGCGTCATAACGCGACGTGCGCATGAACACTTTCGCCGCAAGCTTGCGCCGTAAAGCCAGCTTCGTTTCCCCGGCCCGTTTGATCTGTTCTCCCACCAACGCATAGTCTGCGGGATCAACAATCACCGTGACGCTATCGTGGTTCTTCGCCGCGCTGCGCAGCATGGAGGGGCCGCCGATGTCGATGTTTTCAATCGCGTCGTGCAAGGCGACGTTCGGCTTGGCCACGGTTTCCTCGAACGGATAGAGATTCACCACCACGAGATCGATCGGCGCGATGGCGTGTTCGCGCGCGGCGGCTTCATGGGTGGCGTTGCCGCGAATGTAGAGCAGCCCGCCGTGAATCTTCGGGTGCAGCGTTTTCACGCGCCCATCCATCATCTCGGGAAAGCCCGTGTGCGCGCTGATGTCTTTGACCGGCAGGCCGGCGTCGCGAATGGCTTTCGCCGTGCCGCCGGTGGAAATCAGTTCCACGCCCGCGCCCACCAGGATTTTCGCGAAGTCGATCAGACCGGATTTGTCGGAGACGGAAAGCAGTGCGCGTTGAACTTTTGCCATAAAATAAAGGGCGGCTAAAATCCCAGAAGAAGGTTTCGACGCAAGCCGGAACTGGCGAAAGCCGAATTTGGAACTCAGGAACAGAGGCATGCGTTGAAGTCGCGCGCGACCTTTTCCTGGTTTCCTGGGTTCGATATTGAAAACTCCATTTGACCTTCGGCTCGGAGGGTGGAATTTCTGCGCTTGCCATCACCGGGGCGCTTTGGCGAAATGCGCTCCCGTTTTTCAGTGCGCGGTTAGCTCAGTGGTAGAGCATTACCTTGACACGGTAGGGGTCAGAGGTTCGAAACCTCTACCGCGCACCATTTCGTCAACGATGGATTCTGTTTCGCGGAATGGCTCCGCTCAAGGCTTCACCGGTACGTTCACAACCTGCAGGCGCCAATCGGAAATTTGCCCGGCGATTTTCAAAATTCCGAACGCATCAAAATCAAAACCGCAGGCTTCTCCGTAAACGCTGTCGGGCGACACGTTGAATGTCCAAACCGAGTGGGGTGGAATAGAACGCACCCCGTCCTGTTCCAAAACGGTCGCGAGTTTTTTGACAGAAACGTTCAGCAGCGCAGGTGAATCCGAATCTTGCCAGTGCCGGAACACTCCGCGGCTGGCCACGAGACGGCGCATCATGGGATTCGGCGCAGACGAGTGTTGGTGACCGCGGAACACGGCCTGAACCTGCTTGGTTTTCGTGCCGGTGTTGCGCAAAAGGAACTGAGTTGCGCGAGCGCCATAGATAAAGGATCGCTCAGGATTGAAGGCCAACTGAGGTTCATCTGCGACCACAGTGAAATCGTTCCACATAAAGCCGAGTGTGACAGGAGAAAGAGGATCGGTTGGGTGGAAGTCGCGCAAAAACTTGGCAGCCGTCCGGCGCGATTCATTGTCAGCATCTGCAAGCCATTCAGGATGGGCGGCAGAGAACTTTTTTTGTTCAAGTATGCCCAGGAATTGAAAACTAGCAGTGGCGGAATCCAGCAAAGCGCCGGGCGCGAACCCCGGTTCCATCCCGCCGTGATTGCACTGAATGAAGTTATCGCCAGATCCCGTGTAAATCACGACCGGGAAGAAATCGTAAGCGCGTTCCACCTTGGCGGCATCGAAGGACGCGCCGTATTTCGCCCGCCCCTCGGCGACAAAACCGTAGCGCAATTGAAGGCTTACTTCTTCATGATTACCGCGCAGCAGAAATACTTTGTCGGGATTGGCCAGCTTCATCCGCAGCAGCGTGTAGAGCACTTCGACGCCATACGATCCGCGATCGGTGTAGTCGCCGAGGAAGATCATGTGAAAATTTGTCCGAGCAATGCCGAAACCGCGGAGGTAACCCTGTTCATTGAGCCAGGTCAGGTTGGCGATCAGCGAATGAACGTCACCATGCAGATCGGCTCGAAAGAAAATTTCGCTCTTGTCGGGAACGGTTAGCTTTTGGGTGAAGGGTTCGAAGGGAATGGCAGAGGACGATGGCGCTGTTGGCGAAGGAAGAAAATAGGCTGTGGCCGTGTTGAGAAATGCATTCGTCGCTGGTGGTTGGCCAACCCAGTTTGTGGCCTGTGCCAAGGCACCCGTCTTGCAGATCACGAAAAACGCGGACAGCACCTCATCGAATTCCGCGAAGCGTGCCAGCGGCAGTAACTTCTTGGGAGGCATTCGGCCTTGCAACACACGATTGGAAGGCAGCTTGCCGCAAGCGGATTTCCAATCAGCAAAGGTTCGCAGACTGTGCTGCTGGTCTGTTGCGAGGGCGGACTGTTTCGCCGGCGCTGCCGGTTGGCCCAGGCCACTTCCGACTGCGCCTAGCCACAGTACGGCAAGGAACCTGAATGAGAGTCGGGCCTTTGTTCGCATTGAGGCCGAACGTCGCCCGGACGAAATTGGATCGTCAATGGACTTCTGCATCGGCGCGACGCCCGCGATCATGGAATCACACCAAAGTGCTGCCAGTTTGCAACTGGCAGAAGCGTGCTGAGTTCAGAAAGTGTGAATACTTATTTTCCAGGTGTTGGAATGGAAGGAACCGGACTGCCGGTTGCAAACCGGCAGCACGTTGCCAAGGCCTCTTGCATCGGCGCTTTCCATTCCGCGGGAAAGAAATTAGAAACGGACCATGCACTCCACTTCGTCAAAACAGTTTTCCCGCCGGGAATTCATTGGCTGCTCGGCGCTGGCTTTGGCGACAGCGACAACTTTGTCTGGCGCTGAACCACCGACTCCGGCGCGTTTCAAGATCATTGGCTTCATCAAGCCATTTCAGAAACTTCCGTTTGATGAGATCGCCAATATCGCGCGCGAGGTGGGATGGGACGGAATCGAGTGTCCGGTACGAAAAGGCGGCGCGATCGAGCCGGAGCGAGTCGAGGAGGAGTTGCCCAAGCTGACCGAGGCGTTGCGCAGCCGAAAGCTGGAGATGTCCGTCATTTGCACGGACGTGGAGAACGCGACTGATCCGCTAGCGCAGAAAGTTCTGAAGACCGCGAGCAAGCTGGGCATTCAGCGGTATCGGCTGAAGCACTACTACTATGATCTGGCGAAACTCATTCCTCCGCAGCTTGAAATTTTTCGGGCGCGACTGCGGGGCCTGGCGCAATTGAACAAGGAACTCTCGTTGCAAGGATCGGTGCAAAATCACTCGGGGAAAAATTACGTGGGGGCGCCCGTATGGGATCTCTGGGAATTGATTCGCGAACTCGATCCTCGATTCATGGGCGTCTTCTTCGACATCGGGCACGCGACGATCGAGGGCGGCTATTCGTGGCCGGTGCAGGCGAAGCTGATGGAGACATTTTTCTCCGTGGTGTCCGTGAAAGATTTCAAGTGGGCGAAAGGAGATAAGGGCTGGCGCGCCGAATGGTGTCCGCTCGGCGAAGGCATGATCAGCCGGCAGTTTTTCGACACGTTGAAGAAGTCCAGTTTCAACGGGCCGATCACGCAGCAGTTCGAGTATCCGTTGGGCACGGGCCGGGAACTGGTCGCCGCGTTGAAAAAAGACCTTGCTGTGCTGCGCAACTGGATCGGTACGGAGAAGTGATTGCCGCGACCGCGAAGACCGCCGTTAAGAAATGTTTGAATAGTGCCGAAATAATCTCGGTCAGTATGCAGCGTTAGAACGCAGGATCGGTGAACTCAAGCCGGTCGGGAAATTCAACCTATGGAATTAACACAGAAGAAGTGTCGTCATGTATCGCGCCCGCGTGGAACCGGTGCGTTTACGCTCATCGAGTTGCTCGTGGTGATCGCCATCATCGCGATTCTTGCCAGCATGCTGCTGCCGGCGGTCGCGAAGGGCAAAGAAAGCGCGCGCCGAATTTCGTGCGTGAACAACATGCGCCAGCTCGGACTCTCCGAGCAGATGTTTGCCGATGACAATGAAGGGAAGTTCACCCCGCGCATGGCGCCGTGGTGGCCGGAGCGATTGCTCACCTACTATGTGAACAGCAATCTTCTGCATTGTCCGACCGACCTCCCAGCACACCAGCGCAGCTATTTGATGAATGGTTGGAACGATTATTTTGCGGAGACACTCGGGGACAATCTGGATGCTTATTTGAATTATCAGATTCCCGAGGGGCTGCCTGAATCGGCGGTTAAACAGCCTTCAGAAACGATTATGTTTGGAGAGATGCGTCCCGAGTACACGCACCGGCACATGGATTATCTCCAGGGCAGCGGCAACGATCTGGAAGTCGTCGATCAGACGCGGCACGGCGTGGGAGCGAATTTCAGCTTCGCTGATGGCAGCGTGCGCTTGCTCCGCTTCGGGGGATCGTTGATGCCGAAGAATCTTTGGGCGGTCACCGATGAATGGCGCGAAACCGGCGCGCAGTAACGGCGGCTTCGTTAGCGGGAACGATTCAGACCTCCAGAAGCTAACGAAGGGAATAAAGATTTCGGCGCGGGGCGGTTCCCCATTCCGAGCGCCGCACGTGGAACCAAACGGTCCGGCTCTGGTTCAATGACAAAGTGCCGGGAACTGGATTCTTCCAACTTCGTTTCCTTTGTCCGCTTCTGTCCTGCTGAATCGTTCCGCATTCGAACCTCATTGCTTCGTCCGCCCCGGGACGGCCTTTGACAGGTATGAGTCACGTGGAAACCTTGTTTGACACGCGCTCGCGGCGGCTTCTATAAACCCCGACGCGCGCGGCGCAAAACAACTTAAGGATCAAATATGGCAATTCCAGTCGGCTCGAAAGCTCCTGACTTTTCTCTCAAATCCCGCAAGGGCGGCAACGTTTCCGACGTGAAGCTCGCGGACAGTCTCGGCAAGAAAAACACCGTCGTGCTGTTCTTCCCGCTCGCTTTCACCGGCGTCTGCACTACGGAAATGTGCGATGTGACGGCTGGCCTGAACGCGTATCAGCAGTTCAACGCCGACGTGATCGCCATCAGCGTGGACAGTCCGTTCGCGCAGGAAGCCTGGGCGGCGAAGGAAAAAATCGGCGTCACTCTCGCGAGCGATCTGAACAAGAAGACATCGAAAGACTACGGCGTGTTGCTCGATGATCTGGGCGGGTTCGGCTCCACCGCGGCGCGCGCCGCATTCGTCATCGATAAGAACGGCGTGGTGCAATACAGCGAACAGACGCCGACGCCCAAAGATTTGCCGAACTTCAACGCCATTCGTGAAACGCTCGGCAAGCTGAAATAGAAACTCAACGAAACGACTCATGAAGAAACTGATTCCTGTATTGGCGGCAGCCGCTTTGATTTTCGCCGGCTGCGCCAGCGATGATTCGGGTTCGCAGGCCAAGCCAGCGGCGCAATCAAATGAAAAGAATCCTGAAGTCGGCATGACGAAGAACCAGGTCATTGCGCTCTACGGCAAGACGGACAACGTCCGCGTGGGCAGCGACGGCGAAAGCTGGATCTACAACCTGAACATGGGCGAACAGTTCATTCCGTTTAATTTCGGTTATCGCCCGAAGCTCCGCATTGTCGAGTTCGACAAGGACGGCAAGGTGAAGAGCTGGAGTTACAGCAAGTAACCCCGACGGCATTTTAGTGAGAGCGGAAGAAGTCTTTCGCTCTTTTTGTTTGTTGAAGCATCGCGGCGCACCGTGGAATCAGGCGTTCTCGCCTGACGTAGAGGGCTGGTGTCCCGCCGCCCGGAGCGAGCCGCGATCATTCGAGAGCGTGAACATCGAGTGTGATCGATCCGTCGGGCGGACCCCACGGCTCTACGGCAGGCGAGACGCCTGCCGCCACACCTCAAAAGGGTTTGCGTGTGAATATCCTTCGCTTGTGTCTGCGCATGACCCGCGTAACTTTCGCCGCGCGTGTATCAACTCACCCGATTGTCGAATGGCCTCATCGTCGCCTCCGCCCAAATGCCGCACATGGCCAGCGTCGCGGTGGGATTGTGGGTGGGCGTGGGCGGACGCTACGAGCCGGAGCCGCTTTCTGGCGCGGCGCATTTCATCGAGCACGTCCTTTTCAAGGGGACAGAGAAGCGCACAGCCAAGGAAATTTCCGAGGCGGTCGAAGGTGTGGGCGGTTACCTGAACGCCTTCACGACGGAAGAACACACCTGTTTTCACGCGCGCGCGCACG
>DATHKK010000762.1:0-2608 GCA_035489355.1 Candidatus Limnocylindria bacterium | reverse complement strand
TGGTTCTCGCGCACTTGAATCATGCTCGCGAGAATGTTGTTCCATGTTTCCTGCTGCGTCATAACCGCGTTGGGAAACATGCAGCCGTCCCAGCAGATGTGTTGGAACTTCTTCGTGACCTTGCCTGCATCGTCGCGCATCCAGTAGCCGGAATCGCGCGGGATATTCAGCTTGCCGTTGGGATCGTTGACGCGGCAGTGACGGCCCGTCTTGTCGTGCGTGCCGGAGCCGTGGACGGTGGCGTCATTCTGTGCGACGTGGAAGTCGATGGTCCAGGGACGCAACGCCTTTGTCATCTTCTTCATCGCGTTGTGAAACACTTCCGGCTCCCAGTGAAATTTTTCCGGCACAATGCGGTGCTTCGGCTCGTTATAGCCGAGGATGTAGAGAAGCGTGTGCGCCATGTCTGCCTGGAAGCCCACGAGCTTCGGCTGTCCGACTTCTTCGAGCAGATCGAGCATCGCCTTCCAACTGTGCATGCCGCCCCAACAGATTTCGCCTTCGGCCGCCAGCTTCTCGCCGTGGTCCTTCGCTACCTTCCCGGCTTCCTTAAAAGTTTTCGCAATCTTCTTCGTATTGCCCTTCGGATCTTTTTCCCAATCCCCCACTCCACTGGCTGAATCGATCCGCACGACGCCATAAGGCCGCACTCCCAGTTCGCGCAATTTCTTTGCGATGCGGCAACCCTTGCGCACTTGCTCGACAAACTTGGCACGGTCTTCATCGCCACCCATCGCGGAGCCGCCGCCCGTCGGGGGCCAAATCGGCGCTACGACAGAACCGACCACGAGATTTTTCTTCCGTATTTTATCGGCTAAGCGCTTCAAATCATCGTCGCTGGAATCAATGTTCACATGCGGGTCGAAGAGAAAAATATCCACGCCATCAAACTTCACGCCGTTCACTTCGGCCTTCGCCGTCAGGTCGAGCATGGTATCTAGATCGATGCACGGCTCGGCGCCGGCCGAGCCTTTGCCCACCAGGCCGGGCCACATCGCGTTGTGGAGTTTTGGAAAATTATTCGCCGCCGCGGCGGTCGTGTCAGTTTTCTTGGCCATGATTTTTTCGGGAAATTTTGCGGCGTCAAAGTAGCAACCGCGTTTTTCCGCAAGCAATGCGAAAGTGTTGTCGCACAAGGCCGCGCACTGCCCAAACGTGGCGGTGAGCATCCTTTCCCCGCCAGTGAGGGCTGGCTTCCAGCCGCCCGGAACAGTGTTGAACGACGCGAGTGAGGCGGGGATTTTCAAGGCCTTCTGGTTCTGTGACTAAAGTTCCGCCGGGCTGGAAGCCCCGGCTTACTGGCAAGCAAACATGCTTGCCGCCACAACGAGCGCGCCGGATTCGCGCCCCAGCGCCGGTTCAGTTTCTCCGCCATTCCACCGATAAACCGAGAAGCGGCGTTAGACATGAAAATTGCGTACATCAATGCGGACCCCGGCGTGCCGGTCTTTGGCACCACGGGCTGTTCTGTACACGTGCAGGAAATCATCCTGGCCCTGCTCAAGCGCGGCGCTGAAGTACATCTGTTCGCCACGCGCATGGGCGACGACGCCGCGGCTGATTTCTCCGGCCTGCAAATTCATCCACTGCCTCCGCTGGTCAAAGGAGATGCGGTGGCCCGGGAACGATGCGCCCTCGCCGCGAATGACGCGCTGCGAACCGCGCTGGAACGCGAGGCCCAGAACGACGCGTTCGATCTCGTGTACGAGCGATACTCGCTCTGGAGTTGCGCCGGCATGGAGTTCGCCCGCGAGCGCGAAATCAAAGCCATTCTCGAAGTGAATGCTCCGCTGATCGAAGAGGGTTGCAGCGACCGCACGCTCATCAACCGCGAGGCTGCCGAAGAAGTGGCCATGCGCGCGTTTCGTTGCGCCCAGGTCATCACCGCGGTTTCACGCCAGCTCTCGCACCAGTTGGAACAACATCCGACCGCCCGCGGGAAAGTTCACGTAGTGCCGAACGCCGTCAGCCCGGGACGCTTCAACCGTGTTGTGCCCAAGTACGTGAAAGACAAGGACGACTTTGTCGTGGGCTTCGTCGGCATGCTGAAAGCCGGCGCTGGACTCACGATCCTCATCGAAAGCTTTACCCAGTTGGCGCAGAAGACGGGCGCGGCGCGCTTGCTCATCGTGGGCGACGGCCCGGAACGTGAACGGATGGATCGCGAACTGGCGGCGCGCCGTCTCTCCGACCGTGTGCAATTCACCGGCGCCGTTTCGCCGGACGAGATCCCCAGACTTCTCGCCTCGATGGATGCAGCGGTCGCGCCCTATCCGCCGCTGACGAGTTTCTATGGTTCGCCCCTGAAGCTGTATGAGTACATGGCCGCTGGGTTGCCGATTGTCGCGAGCCGCATCGGCCAGATCGAAGAAGTGATTCAAAATGGAACGACCGGTTTGCTCGTGCCGCCCGGCAACGCAGCCGCGCTCGCCAACGCCTTGCACGAACTCCAGCTCAGCTATGACCTTCGCGCGCGACTGGGCCGCGCGGCCCGCGAAATCGTCCAACAGCACACCTGGGACGACATTGTCCGCTTCCTGTTTTCGCTTGTCGAACTCGACAAGGAACCTGTCGCTCCCGTCGCCGCGCGTTGATCCATCCGCAGTTT
>DATHKK010000761.1:0-6285 GCA_035489355.1 Candidatus Limnocylindria bacterium | reverse complement strand
CTCTATCGGCGCATTTGCTGCTGATGTAGGATTCGCCATGTTCAATTTGCGCTCGGTTTGGATCGGCTTTGCCTTGACGATTCTCGCGGCTGGATGTGCATATCATCAGACGCGAGTTGAAATCAGTCCCAAGCTGGAAATCTTAAATCAGCAGATCAAGACGAACCCCAATGATGCCCAAGCCCGGTCTAATCGCGGTTACACGCTGGCACTGTTGGGACGCAAAGCCGAGGCGCGCGCAGATCTGCAAAAGGCCGTGGAGTTGAAAGACAACACTCCGATGCGCAATCGCGTCGGGTGGGCCTATTTCAACATGGGCGATTACGCTGAAGCAAAGCGCGAGTTCGAGGCTGCGGCAAAGTCGAGCAACTACAAAGCTCATTACGATTTTTACTCACTGGTGCTTGGCTACTGGGGCGTCGGCGACATGAAGCGTGCGCTGGAGAATTACCAGCTCGCGGTCGAACGCGATCCACGTTTCGGCGAATTTAAGACGCTGAATGAACGCACCAGCGAATGGACGCCATTGGAGCGCCGCGCCATGCACGAAACGTACGTATTGTGGAGCAAAACCTGGAAGCCGTAACCGGTGAAAATCAGACTCAGCAATCGCTTGCCAGGCCGCCCTTCAATAGAGAATTGTTTTTGCGGCTTTACGTTCCCTGACGGCTTCTGCGATCTGCTTCATGAAGGGAATGGTCCTTGCCATGAAGCAGATTTCATTTTTTGGCCACATCTTACCCAA
Organism: Candidatus Limnocylindria bacterium; assembly: GCA_035489355.1. GTDB lineage: Bacteria > Verrucomicrobiota > Verrucomicrobiia > Limisphaerales > SIBH01 > JANNGC01. The sequence goes on along the minus strand of DATHKK010000761.1, from coordinate 5,540 downwards.
GCCTTTCCAAGGAACATTCGGCAGATTGCTCTGGGGTGTCGGCTACGGCTTTGGTTTGGGGGCGGGTTTGGGTCTTGCGTTCTACATTTGCCAATGCCGAGCACGCGTTGAGTTGAAAGAAGTCAAACGCGAAATCCCGGCGTTCCATGAATTACCAGTTGCCCATCCTTGGAAGAAGGGTCAGAACCGAAATCATCGTTTCTCGCTCTTCACTCAACGCCGGAAATCTTGTAGCGTGCCACGCATGTCGAAAAAGGTGAATTGCACTCCGATTCTGAAGGCGCTCGCCGATCAGACTCGCTGGAAGATTGTCCGCGAGTTGCTCGATGAGACGTTGACGGTCACGGAATTGACGGAACGAGTGCATGCGACGCAGTACAACGTCTCTAAACACCTCCGAATTCTGCGTGAAGCCGGCATCATTCACACAGAGAAGCAGGGAAAACATCTGAAGTGCAGCGTGGAAAACGTGTTTCGGCTGCAAGTTACGAAGGACAAAAAGCAGCTTAATGTCGGTTGTTGCACTTTCAAGTTCGACTGACGCCCGGTTCCGCTAAAAATTATTGCATCGGTTGCCGTGGAATGCACTCTTGCGCATGTGTTCACTAGACTTTTGCTTTGGTTGTTTTTGAGTGTGTTCCTCGCGGCGACTTCCCTCGCGCAGGTTCTTAAGATCAACGGTTCCACGACGGTAAATCTACCTGTGGCCGAGGCAACGGAAATTCTCCGCGCAGAGAAAAAGGTGCAGATCCAGGTTGATACGCAGGGCGGCACCGCTGGCGGCATCTCTGCGCTTGGGGATGGGCAAGTGCAGATTGGCATGTCGTCGAAGCATCTGGCCGAGAGTGATCGCGCCAAATATCCCAATGTTGCTTTCAAAGAAACCCACGTCGGAGAAGACGCAGTGGCCTTGATCGTTTCCAAGGACGTTTGGGACGGTGGCGTGAAAGAGATCACGAAGCAACAAGCCAAGGAAATTTACGAAGGGAAGATCAAAAACTGGAAGGAGCTGGGTGGGCCAGATCGCCGAATTGCATTCTTTAACAAAGAACCAGGGCGCGGCACTTGGGAAGTTTTTGCACACTGGCTCTACGGAAATCCAAAACAGGCGCCGCAGGTGAGCTTCCCGGAAGTGGGCGGGAACGAAGAGACACGGAACAAAGTGGCATCCACGCGCGGGGCGCTCTCACAACTTTCCTCTTCATGGGCGGACGCCAAGAAAGTCTTCGCCCTCGGACTCAAAGATGAATCCGGCACGGTGATCCTGCCCACCAAAGAAAACATCGCGACCAAAAAGTATCCGATGAGCCGCCCGCTGTTTTTGCTGACCGCCGGCGAACCAAGCGGCAGCGTTAAAACATTCGTCGATTTCATGTTAAGCGAACGCGGACAGCAACTCGTGCTCCATCACGCTGCCCCAGGCGCGTTCGGGACTTCTCGCGTCCGTGCTTTTCGGGCTGGGCCGAGCACTCGGCGAGACGATTGCCGTTTTTCTCGTCGTTGGCCGGCAGGACAATCAATTGCCGAATCAGCTCTGGTCGCTACAGCCGATCATTGAAGCGGGACAAACTCTCACCAGTAAGCTCGGCGGGGCCGAAACAAACATTGCCTACGGTGATCCGTTACATTGGGCGACAATCGTCGGACTCGGGCTCATGCTCATGGTCATCGTCGGAATCATCACATGGCTGGGCGCTTGGCTGGAGGAACGTGCACGTGCGTAAGCTAAGGAACATTGCTGTGCCGATCATTGCCGGAGCATGCGCCATCGCCGCTGTCAGTGTTCTTATTGGCATCGTCGTCGCCATCGCGTTCCGCGGCTTGCCTGCCATTCGATGGAGCTTTTTCGCGGAGCAGATCAAACTTGTAGGCGCGGAAGGCGGTATCTTCTTCAACCTGATCGGCACGCTTGTTCTCATCACGACAGCGATTTTGATCGCTGTGCCGCTGGCGACGGGCTTGGCCCTGCTTCATGGCGTGTATTTACAAAATCCGAAATGGAAACGACGCCTCACCTTGGTGCTCTACGTCTTGAATGGCGTGCCTTCAATTCTGTTCGGAATCTTTGGCCTCATCGTGTTCGGAAAACTGTTTGGCTGGGGCAAATCATGGCTCGCCTGTGGAATCCTCCTCGGCGTGATGATCCTTCAGACCGTTGCTGTGGCATTGATTGAACGAATCGCCAGCTTGCCTTCGCGCTATGTGGAAGCCGCCGCCGGTGTGGGATTGAACCAGTCTCAGATTATCTGGTCGGTGATTCTGCCGCAATGCTCAGGCGGTCTTCTCACTGGATCACTGCTGGGATTGGCCCGCGCCGCCGGAGAAACGGCGCCCATCATGTTCACTGCCACGGTTTTTGCTGGAGCGACACTACCGCGAGGCATCAAAGAGAATCCTGTACTCTCGCTCCCGTATCACATCTTCATTCTGGCGCAGGACTCGTTTGATCAGAACGTCGCCGCGAAACTTTGGGGTAGCGCGCTCGTCTTAGTAAGCTTGGTTTTGCTGTTAAGCCTGGTTGCGCTGCCATCACGACTGCGCGTTCACGAAGAGGCTCATCATGGTTGAAGTGGAAACAATGAAAGAGACCGGTACGCGTGCCAAGCAGGGCGTTGTGCTGCGCACCGAAGCTTTGACAGTCACGACAGGAACATGCGATCTCTTTGTACCAATCTCGGTTTCCATCCCCGTTCACCAGGTCTTTGGAATTCTGGGGCCATCCGGCGCGGGGAAGAGCACTTTCCTGAAATGCTTGAACCGGCTGATCGATCTCACTCCGAATCTGCGCGTCAAAGGCGATGTGTTCGATTTACGCCAGCGGCACTGATGTGGATGCGTTGCGCGCTCGTATCGGGATGATTTTCCAACAGCCCGTCGTGTTTCCGAAAAGCATCATCGACAACGTTCTTTTCGGTGTCCGGCATTTGCGCAAAGTCTCCCGGACCGAGGAGGCCAGCATCGCCGAAACAGCGCTCCGCGAAGCAGCGCTTTGGAATGAGGTCAAAGAAAGGCTGCGCGACCCGGGATTGCGCCTATCTGTCGGGCAACAGCAACGCCTTTGCCTCGCGAGAACGTTGGTCTTGGATCCCGAAGTCATTCTCATGGACGAGCCAACGAGCGCACTTGATCCCAAGTCCACCACCGCAATCGAGGAGTTGATGCTACGCTTGAAGGCGCGTCGCACGATTGTGCTCGTCACGCACAACATGGCCCAGGCCGAACGCGTCTGCGGCGCGCGCCTGGAAATCCGCCCCGACTCCGATTTCTCTGGCCTCAACTCATGGGCCAGTTCCTGAATACGTCGAATGGCGCACCTGACCACATCGACAACGTGGATGGCCGGCAAGCGGCGTATTTGTTCGCGCTGCCTGATGTCGCTCTCTTTCAGGATTACAACAGTGTCGGCGGCTTCGATGTGATGCCGACTCATGATTTCGATACGAAGTTTACAGTCGGCAAATCTTACGCGCTTACCGTGGGCGTGCTTGGCGGGGGCGGCGGAATGTCGAACGGCGCGATGTTTGAAATCAGCCTCTACTACCGAGATGCTGCGAGTAACATTGTGACCGTCTCGGCCACGACTATCACGAACACGAAAACTCTTTTCCCAACCAACTCCCACTTCATTGACTTTCAGACTCGAGTGGCATCCGCACGACACGCGAAGAGGGCGTGGAATGCTGCTACGCCAAACAAACAAAGTTTTGGGTGACCGATCCTGACCGGACACTTTGGGAGATTTACGTTTTCCACGAGAACACTGACGAACATGGCGATGATTCCGTGCCCAACGCATTGAAGGCGGCACAGTATCGTCGAATGCGTGCCCACAAGAATTCTACAGGCGGACAACTCCGTTCACGAAGTTGCGTTTGAAGGAACAGCGAATCTACCGCCCGATGTCAGCAATATTCCAAACTTGTTTGCTGAAGCCTTTCGAGTCTTACGACCAGGAGCAGAGATTCAAGTTCACGGACCCGGCGGGAATAAAGTCTCTCGTGCAGGAAATACCGACGCTGCCGGGTCCCGCTTCCGTCGTTCGCCACGTGCCAACTTGGACCGACCTCGCAGTGCAATTGACTCATGCGGGTTTCACGAGCCTTCGCTTTGAAACACTTTCTGAAAAAGCTCACTTCACCGTCGGCGACGTTGAGATGCGCGAGTTTCTGCTCGTGGCGCAAAAACCCGGACACCGCCCCGCGAAGCTCAGTCACTCCGCGATTTATCTCGGGCCGCTGGCCGCAGCCACCGATGATTTTGGCAACGTTTTTCGCCGCAGCGACGGCAAGCACGGGCGCGTTTCCTTGCGTGTCTGGGCTGCTGGTGAGAGGGTCAAAACCGGCCAAGTTCTCGGTCGCCTCGGCAATTCCGGTTCTTCAGACGCTCCGCACCTTCATTTTCCACATGGTGGATTCCGATTCACCTATCTTTGCTGACGGAACTCCTTACGTTCTGAAATCTTTCGACTGGCGTGGCGTCGTTGATTCGCTTGATGCCCTCATGGAAGGTAAGGGTTTCACCAAATTATCGGGACAATCTCCAGACCGTCGCCGGGACGACTTTCCCGTCAACAACGACGTCGTTTCCTTCCCGTGATTCGTCACCCCGTTCAGACGGTCACGGAGGAAATGGCACGGTCGCGTCGCCCAAACGCAAGATACAGCGCTGGCATTAGGAACAAGTTCAACAAAGTGGAAGTGACAAGCCCCCCGAGAATCACGATGGCCATCGGGTATTCAATCTCGTGACCGGGAATATTACCGCGGACGACTAGTGGCAGCAGCGCGAGCGCGGCGCACGAGGCTGTCATTAGAATGGGCGCCAGTCGTTCTTCGGCACCGCGCAGTACGAGCGAAAGCCCGAAGGGTTCGCCTTCCTCAGTTTCCAAATGACGGTAGTGGCTGATGAGCATGATCCCGTTGCGTGCGGCAATTCCGAGCACGGTGACAAATCCCACGTGGGAACCAAGCGAAAGGATGCCGCCGCCGATGAAGGCACCAATTACTCCGCCAATCAGCGCAAAAGGCAGCGTGAGCGCCACCAGCAAAACAACGCGCACGGAACGGAAGTCCACTTGCAATAGCACCAGAATTCCCAGCAGGGAGAACGCGCTGAACAGGAGTAAACGGCTGCTGGATTCCTGCCGCGCTTTGTACTCGCCGAGAAATTCAGGGTGATAGCCGCGATCGAAGTTCAATGTCCGCACGCGTTTTTCAATCTCGCGCGCCACGCTCCCAAGGTCCTTGCCCGAAACATTGCACGTCACGTCGATGCGGCGGGATGCGCCTTCGCGTTTGATCTCGTTCGGCGTCGGAACGATTTCGATGTCGGCGACGTCACCCAATGGCACGTGACCGCCGCCGGGAATCTCAATGAGCATCTCGCGCAAAGACTGAAGGTCCGAGCGCACCTTTTCCGCGCCCCAGACTGCGACGTCGTAAACTTTCTGCTCCTTGTAAACTTCGCCGACTTTCACTCCCTTCACCAAAGTGGTGGCAGCACGCCGCACGGCGCCGGGCGTCAATCCGAAGTTTGCCGCG
>DATHKK010000760.1:0-4652 GCA_035489355.1 Candidatus Limnocylindria bacterium | reverse complement strand
CCGTGTCTTGCCAGAAAAAGCTTCGTGTGGATTTACGCGCCGCTCTCCGTGGCACCAACTCCTTGCGCCGAGCCAGATGCTTTGTCAACGGGAAGATCTCACCGAATGTGATGCGCCTAAAACGGCTCGAACAACCCGTTCAAAAGGTGGGGCGCGTCGCTCCGCGCGCGCCGCGGCCGATCCAGGAGTGGCGAGCGAAGTGGAAGGAAGTTCCAAAGAGCAATCTTTGAAATCCAAATAAGCCCAGCGCTCAAGCATCTCCGAACACCCGCTTCCGCAGCAGACGCATATCGAGCGGGATGAGCACCGCTAGCAGCAGCAGGCAAAGCCCGGCGGCAGCGGGCAAGTGCCAGTTGAGTGTGCCGGTCAAGAGCAGCGCGCGCAATCCTTCGGCGAGATGATGCAATGGGTTCAACTGGGCCACGGCCATTAACGCTGGAACATCCGGCAACGGGAAGTAAGTGCTGGAGGCGAATCCAATCGGCATAATGACGAGGAAAAACGGCAGGCTCATGTGATCGATGCTGGGCAAGATGGCGGTAAAGAAAAGTCCGATGGCTGAGAAAGCGAGCGCCGCCAGAAACAGCAGCGGAATCGCCGCGGGCAGCCAGGCCCAGTGCAGCGTCAATTGGCCCGCGATTCCGAACCCGACGAGCACCACGCAGACGAGCACGGCATAAGTCGTGGCGAGAGTCGCCGACCAAAGAGCTTCGCCCCAGACCACGTGTTCGAGCCGCACTTGGGTCGTCAACTGGCCCTCCCACGATTTCTGAAAGTGCATGCGGATGTAGGCGGCGAAGAGTGATTGAAAGAACGACGACATGAACGCGGTGTAGGCCAGGATGCCCGGCGCGAGATAGTGCAGGTAATCCACTTGAGCGCCCTGCCAAGACAAGGCGCCAATCTGACCGCCCAGCCCGACGCCAAAGGCCAGCAGCATGATGAGCGGTTCGCACACGGGCGGCAAAGTGGCGGTGTACCAATTGCGCAGATGCACGCGCAAGTGGCGGCCAAGCACAGCGCGGCTCTGCCAGGCCACGGCGGGTAAGTATGGATTCATGGTGCGTTCTCGTGAGACAAGGCCAGAAAAAGATCGTCGAGAGTGGGCGGGCGCACTTCGTAGCGCAGCTCGGGAAAAGCCGCGACAAAGGCAGCGAGGCCCGGCGCATCCAACGCCACATGCCAATCAGCCAGAATCTGCGCCGGCTTCGCGCCGCGAGTTTTCAACCATTGAACAACTTGCGCGGCCTGGGGCGCTTGCGCGGAGAGCAGCACAACGTGTTCACCCACCACATCGCCCAGCACGGCTTTTGACAACCCGGCGGCGCGCACCCGGCCCGCCTGCAAAATTTGCAGCCGATCAGATAACCGTTCGGCCTCATCCATGTAATGAGTCGTAAGCACGATCGCGAGGCCGTCGACGCGCAGACCGTTAATCAATTCCCAAACCGCGACGCGCGCCTGGGGATCGAGTCCAGTGGTCGGCTCATCGAGAAAGACGACGCGCGGTTGATGCACGACGGCGCGCGCGATCATCAATCGCCGTTTGAAGCCGCCGGAGAGTGTCTCGGGCTTTTGATTCGCATACGGCCCCAAGCCAAAACGTTCGATCAACGCGTCGATACGCGCGGACAGATCGGCTTGCCGCGGCCGGTAGTAACGACCCGTCTGCACGAGATTTCCGCGCACGGTGAATTCGCTGTCGAACGTGTCATCCTGCGTACACACGCCCAGCGTGCGGCGGGCGCGATCACCATCGCTGGCGAGATCGTGGCCGGCGATGTGGATTTGTCCCGCGTCGGGCCGAAGAAAGCCGTAGCACATCCGCAACGTGGTGGTCTTGCCCGCTCCATTCGGCCCGAGCAGCCCCACCACTTCGCCCGCGCGACACGTCAGATCGATCCCGTCCACGACCCGCTTGCCGCCGAGAGATTTAACGAGACCGGTCGCCGCGAGCAGGATTTCGCCTCCAGCGCGGGATGGAATTTCACCGGTCATACGATTTCCATTTTATGCCTCGTAGAAGTGGATGTCTCGCCCGGCCGTTCCGCGATTACTCCGGACGCCGCGCTTCACGGCTCACGCTGTTGCCGTTGAATTTCGCCACGGCCGTGCTCAGTGAAGGCGAACGGGCGGAACTTCACAACGTGGCCGCGCTTCAGGATCACAACTTGAGATCTCGAACGACGGACTTCTTCCGCTTCGCTGCGGGTAAGGCGGAAACAGAAATCCGGCGGGAACTTCGCCATGTTGCACGACTGCGATGTTCACTGTGACTATGATGTGGAGATTTTTTTCCGTTCCGCTCCGCTCGCCTCCCGAAACTCGCTGAGCTTCCCCTTTTTGAACGAACCATCGGCGAGCTTCAACGTGATCTCGGGCGGCCAGCCCGCCTTGGCTTCGAGGACACTTTCCACGACGCCCACGGCGCGAGAAATCTTGTGGACCATTGTTTCGCCGACGTAGCCGTGGCCGGTTGCTGATGTTTTGGATTTTCCCATGGCCGCGCGAGTATGGAGAACCCGGACGCGGGTTCAATGTCCGAATCAATTCTTCAAGAACGGATTCCAATCCACCCCTTCCGCCGCCACACCGCATCCATCGGTTGAGATGCCGGAAGGATTGACATCCCATTCTTCCCGGATACCACTTCGCGCCGATGTCAGTTGACACTTCAGCTCCGCTCGCGACGGGACAGCGCGTCTCCGTGCGCATCCACGATGTGGCTTTCGGCGGCGATGGCGTTGGGAAGTATGGTGAACTGATCGTCTTCGTTCCATTCACCGCGGTGGGTGACGAAGTCGAAGTCGAAATCAGCGAAGTGAAGAAGAACTTTGCGCGAGGCAAAATCGCGCGCGTGCTTTCGCCCTCGCCAGATCGCGCCACGCCGGAGTGCCCTTACTTCGGCGAGTGCGGCGGCTGCCAATATCAACACCTCAACTACGAGACGCAGTTGCAGTTGAAGGGCAAACAAGTCGCCGATCTGTTCGAGCGCATCGGAAAATTTCCGCGAGACGTGGTGCGCCCGGTCATCGGCTGCCCGCAACCGTATCACTATCGAAACCGGATTATGATTCGCTCGCAGTGGAACAAGCCGGAGCAGAAATTGAACATCGGCTATTTGCGCTGGGACTGCGGCTTGGTCGTGGACATTAACCAGTGCCCGATCGCGGAGCCGGCGTTGAACAAGGAAATCCTGCGCGTGCGCGAAAATCCGCCACCCAAAGGCGGACTCAAAGTGGTGCTGCGCATTCCGGCCGAGGATTGGGACGTGCCGCCGGATTCGTTCTTCCAGAACAATTTTTTTCTGCTGCCGAAACTGATCGAGACGGCGCGGGCGGCATTGGTCGCCGGCGGTGCGAAATATCTCGTGGACGTGTATTGCGGCGTGGGTTTCTTCGGTATTTCGCTCGGAGACGTGGTGGAAAAATTCATCGGCGTGGAAGTGGACAAGCCCGCCATCAAGGCGGCGAAGAACAATGCGTTGCGGCACCACCGGTCCAATGGCGAGTTCGTGCTGGGCGACGCGCAAGAATTGTTGCCGTCACTTCTGCAAAGGTTCCCCGCTCGCGAGACAGCGGTGATTCTCGATCCGCCCCGCGCCGGCGTGCCGAAGAGCGCGGTGGAGCAACTGCGCGAAGTACGGCCCAAACAAGTCATTTACGTGTCGTGCCATCCCGCCACGCTGGCGCGGGATTTGAACCTTTTGTGCGCGGATGGTGTCTTTGAACTTCATGGTGTGACACCGCTGGACATGTTTCCACAAACTCAACATGTAGAATGTGTTGCCGATCTGCGGCTGAATGAATCGCGGGCCGAAGGCGCCGCCACTTCCACGCAAGCTGCGTCGCCGATGGAACTTCATCCTGAGCCGGCAGGCTAAAGGTTGCTTGCCAAACCCCTTGACCATGCCTTCAACTCTCGAGCACCCAAACACGATGGAAACAACGGCTTCGCGCAATTTTGTCCGCACGACTCTTCCTTGGGTCATTGCGGCGGTCATGCTGCTGGTTTATCTCATCACCCTCAACAAAGTCGTCTCCGTTTCCAGCGTGTTTCCGCTGGCGCGTGCTCTCGGCGCGGACTGGCGGCCGGTGCTGTCGAGTCCGCTCAACTGGCTCGTGACGCTCCCGATTCGCTGGCTGCCTTCGGGCGCTCAACTCATCGGTTTGAATTTCATCAGCGCGCTTTGTGCGGCGATCAGCCTGGGCTTGCTGGCGCGTTGCGTCGCGTTGCTACCGCACGATCGGACACAGCTTCAGCGCGACAAACTGACGAACGAGAACGCCTTTCTCAGCATCCGACTGGCCTGGGCGCCCGTTCTTTTCGCCGTGCTGCTCTGCGGGTTCCAACTGTCATTTTGGGAACACGCCATCGTGGGCACAGGCGAGATGCTCGATTTGCTCCTGTTCGCCTACTGCGTCCGATGCCTTCTGGAATACCGCGTCGATGAGGACAATCGCTGGCTCTACACGCTGGCGCTGGTTTACGGCCTGGGCATCACGAACAACTTCGCGATGATTGCTTTCTTCCCTGCGCTGCTCGTGACGCTGGTGTGGATCAAGGGCCTGCGCTTCTTCCGCTTTGATTTTCTGGCGCGCATGTTTCTGTTCGGCCTCGCGGGGCTGTCGCTCTACCTGTTGCTCCCGCTG
>DATHKK010000759.1:0-6209 GCA_035489355.1 Candidatus Limnocylindria bacterium | reverse complement strand
ATCATGCGCGAGGCATTGTGCCGCTCCATGTATTCGCTCATGTCCAATTGGATGAGCGATTTCGCGTCGCCGAACATCGACTCCGCAAGTGACTTCGCGAGCAGCGTCTTGCCCACGCCGGTCGGTCCGAGCAACGCGAACGTGCCGATGGGACGCTTCGGATCTTTCAAGTCCGCGCGCGAACGCCGCAACGCTTTGCAAATGGCCGCCACGGCTTCGCGCTGCCCCACAACCTTCTTCACCATGTCGTCTTCCATGTTGAGCAACCGCGTGGTTTCGCCTTGCTCCATGCGCTTCACGGGAACGCCCGTCCACTTGGCGACCACGTGCAGTATGTCTTCCTCGTCCACCTTCACGCGCTTTTCTTCGCGGCTGGTCTTCCACGCGGCCATCACGGACTCGATGTTTTCCTTCGTGTGCTTTTCCTTGTCGCGCATCGAGGCGGCGCCTTCGAAGTCCTGTTCGCGAATGGCTTTTTCTTTCTTGCCCTTGATCTCATCGAGCTGCGCTTCCAATGCTTTGATCTCCGGCGGACGCGTCATCGCGCCAATGCGCGCGCGCGAACCGGCCTCGTCCATCAGATCAATCGCCTTGTCCGGCAGAAAACGGTCCGTGATGTAACGGTCAGAAAGTTTCACCGCCGCTTCGACCGCCGGGTCAGTGATCTCCGCCTTGTGATGCTCTTCGTACTTCGCGCGCAAGCCTTTGAGAATCAGGATCGCTTCATCCACCGACGGCGCTTCGACTTTCACCGATTGGAAACGCCGCTCGAGCGCCGCGTCCTTCTCGATGTATTTCCGATATTCCGTCAGCGTCGTCGCGCCGATGCACTGCATCTCGCCGCGGCTCAGCGCGGGCTTGATGATGTTGCTCGCGTCCATCGTCCCTTCCGCCGAACCAGCGCCCACGATCGTGTGCAACTCGTCGATGAACAGAATGATGTTCTTGGCGCGGCGAATCTCGTCCATGACCGCCTTGATGCGCTCCTCGAACTGGCCGCGATACTTCGTGCCCGCGACCATGAGCGCGAGGTCGAGCGTGATAACGCGCTTCTCGCGCAAGATCTCCGGCACGTTGCCCTTGGCTATTTCCTGCGCCAACCCTTCGACGATGGCCGTCTTGCCCACACCCGCTTCGCCGAGCAACACGGGATTGTTCTTCGTGCGCCGGCAAAGAATCTGGATGACGCGCTCGATCTCGTTCTGGCGTCCGATGACCGGATCCATTTCGCCCTTGCGCGCAATCTCCGTCAGATCGCGGCCAAAGGCTTTGAGTGCCGGCGTTTTCACTTCGCCTTTTTTCTCCGGTTTGCCTTCGCTACCGCTGCCGGCGCTCGCCGGTTCTCCACTTTCCTCCTGGCCTGTAAAATTCGGATCCAACTCTTTCAAAATCTCCTGCCGCGTTTGCTCGATATCGACATCAAGGTTCTTCAACACGCGCGCCGCCACGCCGTCACCTTCGCGCAACAGTCCGAGCAGAATGTGCTCCGTGCCCACGTAAGTGTGATTGAGGTTCTTGGCTTCCTTGGCCGCGAGCGCCAGCACCTTCTTGACGCGCGGGGTGTAGGGGATGTTGCCGATCATTTTCTGATCGGGGCCGGTGCCGACCTGCTTCTCGACTTCCATGCGCACGGTCTCGAGATCGAGGCCCATCTTCTGCAAGACATTCACCGCCACGCCCTGGCCCAGCTTGATCAGCCCGAGCAGGAGATGTTCGGTGCCGACAAAATTGTGGTTGAATCGATCCGCCTCTTTGCGAGCGAGCGCGAGCACTTGCTGGGCACGAGGGGTAAAATTGTTCATAGCTTCTTCGCTCATAATTGTATCTTTCTACTCTTCAGCGGGTTTGTCCAACTTCCCGCCAGGTTCATGACCCGGAGGCGAGCCGAGGGGACGGCTCACATTTCTCAAACGTTCGCGCACCATGTCCGCGCGCAACAGGTCGCGCTCATCGGCACCCAGCTTTTCCGAATACTGCTTCTGCAAATGCGCCGGCTGCGTAATCACAAACAGCTCATCCACCAATCCGCGCTCGACATCCGGGAATAATCCCAGATCCACGCCCAGCCGCATGAAGCTCAGCAGATTCATCGTCTCCTTCGACGAGATGCTGTGCGAATTGGCCAGAATGCCGTAAGCGCGGCCAATCTGGTTCATCACCGTCTTCGGCTTCTTTTCCAGCAGCGAACCGCGCGCATTTTCTTCGTGCTCGATGATCTGCGCCAGCACTTTGTTCAAACGATCCACGATGTCCGGCTCGGTTTCGCCGAGCGTCATCTGGTTCGAAACCTGGAAAACATTTCCCAGCGCCTCAGTGCCCTCGCCGTAAAGACCACGCACTGCTAGCCCCAGTTTGTTCACCGCGGAAATGATTTGATTGATCTGCTCCGACAAAACGAGTCCGGGCAAGTGCAGCATCGCGCTCACGCGAATTCCGGTTCCAAGGTTCGTGGGGCACGCGGTCAAATATCCGAGGCTGCCGTCGAATGCGTAATCGAGTTTCTTCTCAAGCTGAGAATCAAACTGATCGATCGCTGCCCAGGCTTGCTTCAATTGCAAACCGGGGCGCAACGCCTGCATGCGCAAATGATCCTCTTCATTGATCATCACACACAGCGACTCCTCCTTGTTCAGCACCAGGCCGCTGCCGGCATTCTTGGCGGCGTGCTCGCGGCTGATGAGATGGCGCTCGACGAGGATCTGCTTGTCGAGCGGCGTCAAATTATCCATCGACTCCGCGAATGCGCCGCGCATGGCTGGCATCGACTCAACGGCCGGACGAACGATTTCAAGGGCGCGAATGCGCTCCGCCTTTTTCGCCCAGCCCGGAAACGCGACGCCTTTCAAATTACGAGCGAGGCGCACGCGACTCGACATGACGATCTTGCTGTGCGGCCCATCGCGGCGGGCCGTCTCGGAAGGTGGCGCTAAAAATTCGTGAATGTTCATGTCGCGGAAATCGAGGACAACCGCTCCTTGGTATCTTTTATCTCATCGCGGCACTGCGCCGCCTGCTCGAAGTCCTCCTCGTTAACGGCCTTCTCCAATTTTTTCTGGAGCGACTTCAACCGTTCCGCGAGGTCCTGCGATTCGCGCAGCGCGGCGGGAACTTTGCCTTTGTGCCGCGTGCCCTTGTGCATGCTCTTGAGCAGTTGCTCGAGCCCTTCCGCAAAAGTTTTGTAGCACTCCGCGCAGCCCAAGCGCCCCGCTTTTTTGAAATCAGCCTGCGTGAAGCCGCACGACGGGCACTTCACTTCCGCGCCGCCGCTGGCCTGCTCCATCTCCTGCGACGCGCCGAGGCCGAGCAACAGATCGGCGAGCGAAAAGCCCGCCGGATCGTTCACGCCCTTTTGTTTCGCGCACTCCTCGCAGAGATCGACCTTCTGCATTTTCTCGCCCGCGATCTGGGTGAGATGGACGGTGGCTTCTTTTTCTTTGCAAACACAACACAACATAATCAGCAGTGGCTGGGAGCTATATCGGCTTTGGCGCAAGCCAAGTCAAGATAGCGGGCGTGCGCACGACAGCGTAATATCGCGGTCGAATGGACTGGGATGAACTTCTTCGTGAGCAAAACCGGAAACGGGACGCGAACTGCGATCCCGTGCTGCGCTGGAAACACATCCAGGAAACCATCACGTGGGCGGAGAAAAACATGCCGCCACACTTGCAACGTAACCGCCCTGCGAATCGTATTACCGAAGAACGCAGGAAGAACGCGCGGTCTTCCCGAAACTCAACAGAAGCAAACGAAGGAAACTAAGAACCTTCGTTTGCTTCTGTTGGAACGCGGGCCGCTGACGCAATCAATCCCCGCTTGCGCAGCATGGCCTCCATCGCTTTGTCCATCGCGTGGTCAGCCAGCGGCTTGGTCACTTCATCGAGCTTCGCGGTCGCAGCTTTCAACTTCGCCGGATCGCCCGTCTTGGTTTTTGGGTCTTCAGTCGAGAGCACAGCTTCGAGGTCGTCCAACGCCCCATCAAGTTGCGTCTTGTAGTCTGCCTCCAACTCACTGGCGAACTCGGCCATCGTCTTGCGGGTCGCCGTGATCGTTTCGCCAGCACGAATTTTCGCCTCGATCCATTGCCGCGCGCGCAAATCGTCGAACGCGTGCTCGACGGATTCCTCCACCATTTTTTTCACGTCAGCATCATCCACATCCACCGCGCTCTTCATCTGCACGATCTTCTGGTGGCCTGTCTTCACATCGCGCGCGAGCGCGTGGAGAATCCCATTCGCGTCGATCTCGAACTGCACGCCGACGCGCGGCACGCCCTTGGGCGCGGGTTCAAATTCAATTTCAAATCGGCCCAGGCTCCAATTGTCCTTCACGCGCTCACGCTCGCCCTGCACCACGTGAATGAGCATGGAGCGTTGATTGTCCACCGCCGTCGTAAACATCTCGCCCGCCTTCACCGGGATGGTCGTATTGCGTGGGATAATCACGTTCATCAAGCCGCCGAAAGTCTCGATGCCGAGCGACAGCGGTGTCACGTCGAGCAACAACACGTTCTTGAAACCGCCGGAAAGAATCTCTGCCTGAATGGCCGCCCCCATCGCCACGGCCTCATCCGGATTCTGCGACGTGTTAAGCCGCGGCCCCTTCGCTTTGTGAAAATCAGTGCCCAGGCGAATGTCTCCGCGCGATTCCTCAAACTCCACGCAGCCAAACCATTCGCCGACAAGCTGGCGCACTAAGAGCATGCGCGTTTGTCCGCCGACGAGGATCACCTGATCCAAATCCTTGGCCTCGAGCTTCGCGTCGGAGAGCGAGCGCAAGCAATGCGCCCGGGTGCGCATGATGATGTCCCGCGTGAGGTTCTCCAATTCCGTGCGCGTGAGCTTGTAGCTGAAGCTGAACGCTGGCGCGAGAAACGGCAGTTGCACTTCGACCTCGATCTCGTTGCTCAACCGAATCTTGGTTTGCTCGGCTGCTTCGCGAACGCGCGAGAGCAGCACATTGTCGTTCACCATCTCCGGCCCGCCCGCCGCTTTGATCTTCTCCACCAGAAAATCCACCAATCGCTTGTCCAAATCATCGCCGCCCAAACGTGTGTTGCCGTTCGTGGACAAGACTTGAAACACACCGTTGTTCAGTTCGAGAATCGAAAGATCGAATGTGCCGCCACCCAGATCGTAAACCGCGATCTTCGATTTCTCTTTCAGCTTATCCAGTCCGTAGGCCAATGCCGCCGCCGTCGGTTCGTTAACGATGCGCTCGACGGTGAAGCCCGCGAGCTCACCGGCTTTCTTGGTTGCATTGCGCTGCGCGTCGTTGAAGTAAGCGGGCACGGTGATCACCGCGCGGGTGACGGCTTCGCCGAAGTAGGCTTCCGCATCGCGCTTCAACTTCTTCAGGATCTCGGCGGAAATTTCTTCCGGCGTCCAACTGCGCCCGTGAATGTCTATGGTCACTTGCCCTGCGCCATCGCCCTTCACCGGATACGTCACGAGCATTTCCTCGCGCGGGATGTCCGCGCCGCGCCGCCCCATGAAACGCTTTACCGAGTAAACAGTCTCCGCCGGTTTGAGCACGCGAACCCGATTCGCTTTGTGACCGACGATGGGTTCGGCATTCACGGCGGGAACATGCACGACCGACGGCGTAAGCCGGTGGCCCTCCGCGTCGGCAATCACGAACGGAATGCCCGTGTCCACCGTCGCGACCAGCGAGTTGGTTGTGCCTAAATCAATCCCGACAATTTTGCTCATACGTGCCGCACGACTGTGCGCGGCCCCAAACCAAAAGGCGAGAGGCGGGCTGCGTCAATGTCGCGTGAAGAAATGTTCGAACTGAAAAATAAGTTCGAGTCCCGTGACGAAGAGGAAGGCAAAAACCACCTTCATGAATGCGCGCTCGGAGATGCGGCGGTTCATCCACACGCCGATCCAGACGCCGAGCGGAACCAGCGGGAAAAAGATTAAACTCAGGAATAGCGTGTGGCGGCTAATGAGCGCGTGCGGCGCGAATACCGGCAAATCGATCTGCGTCCGGTCGATGCAGAAGAACGGCATCTTGAGCCAATTCACGAACATGAAAATGAGAACGTTGGTCGCGACAAAGACGTCTTTGGGCAGCCGTTGCGGGATGAGGAACATGCTCATGATCGGGCCCGCGCCGTGCGCAAAGGTCGAAGTGATTCCGGTCGCGAGACCAATTGGGATGCCGACACGATGGTTTGGGGCGAAGGCTCCTTCCGCGCTGAAGAT
>DATHKK010000758.1:0-4192 GCA_035489355.1 Candidatus Limnocylindria bacterium | reverse complement strand
GGGTGGTGGTGGATTCGGCGCGGGCGGCGGAGCATCCGGAGGCGGGGCGTTCGGCGGCGGTGAGGTGCAAGTCGAGGAAGAAGTCGTGGCGCCTCCACCGCCTCCGGCAAAGTTGTAGCATTGAAAAAGGGGCGCGGTTGTGTCGCTGACCGACCGCGCCTTTTCGCGTCGCAGGCAACCCCTCTTCGCCGGATGCTCGGCCATGCCGGCGCTGATGGCGAATTTGTCCGCGAACCCGACCATTGGAATGATGTCTGTCTTCATGGTGCAATACTCCGGACCCGATCAATGGGCCGCCCGCGACTTGGTTCTCAAAATCACCACGAAAGTCTTTCAGAAAGATGCTCGGTGTGTTTGTCCACAACGAGGCAACGTCCTTCAGCCAATGGCAGCAGCCACCCGCAACACTGGCAGCGGCGCCGACGAGATGTGATTTCAGGTCATAACAGGACTTTTTGCGCCGCAATCATTCGGCCTCCAAACAATGCGGCTCCACAAGTTCAGTGAAGGATCCAGCAATTTACGGTTGAGTCAAAAACACTGGCCTGACGCTGAAATGAACATGAACGAGAATTGTTCGACCGTGTTGGTGATAGATGACAACCATGATTTGGCCGAGATGTTGGCTTGTTACCTCGCTCACGTCGGGATACGGCCAGTCATCGCCACCAGTGGAATCACCGGCCTGCATCAGGCGCAGGCGCTCCTGCCAGCCTTGATCCTGTGTGACTCGTGCATGCCGGGCATGGATGGATTGCAGCTGATCGCGGCGATGCGCTTGGACCCGGTCACAGCGCACATTCCGATCGTGTTGATGAGCGGCAACGACGTCGGGGCCTACGATGGTGCGGCTGCGAGCGCCTTGCTGCAAAAGCCTTTCAATATGTCCGAGATGCTCACACTAGTGCGGAGTTTGATCATGCCATCATCAGGCGTGCCGGTCCCTGAGAATAACCGGGAGGCGTTGGCGGGCCTGGTTTGCTGAAACGGCAAAATTCTCAACACGATTCGTTGGCGAGTTGCTGTCGCGCAACGGGTTGCTTGGCCACGACTCTGGCTCAAGTTCGCCGGGATTGATTACGACGCCTTCCGCTCCTTCGTGGCCACCGGCGCGACGGACGACCAGATTGCCAAGTGGATTGGCAAGAACGCGAAGAAACGTCCCCGCACGGAAATCATCGCCTGGAACAACCAGCAACGGCACATGCGCCTGCGCGGTCTGGTGCCCACGATTCACGAATACGGGAGGACTACATCCCGAAGTTCCTGCCGCGCCACCGCGTCGTTTACCACTGGTTCGATGTGTACGACTTGGAGGAGCAACGGCTCTGACCACGCCACCAACGCGCCGTCTTCATGGTGCAATGCCCCGGCCCGACCAGTGGTCTTTGCTGATAGCGCTGGGTCGCGTCAAATCAAGCAGCGCGCAGATAAATCGCAACACGGCTGAACGCAACAGCAGCTTCGATTGATAGATGCGTTTTCATCATGCGAAACTGCGGAGGAATGCAATTGCCTCTGGGCGCTTGGGAAAAGTCGCATCAATCTTTGCGCCGTTGTTAAATCGAACTTGAACCTCAAATGCCTCCCGCTGTTCGCCAGCTTCACGCAATTGATAACTCCGTTCCTCCTCAATCAGGTAGGCGATTGCGCCCTCAATGTCGGAACACTCAACGGAATGTCCGCGAAGCACCGTCAGGCGAACCGAATTCACCCGCCTCGTGATGGCCGCATCAAGACGTTGTTTGAAATCGGCTATGTCGCGCTGGTGGAGCGCGTGAAGCTTCGCCAGCAAGCGATCGGTCGCCTGCGGTTGTCGCAGCGACTCCCATTTCCCAATCTTTTCGCGGAACTGCTCCTCGGTTGTGCCGGTAATCCCATCCTCCGATGAAGCATCGATGCCGAGTTCTTTGAACGCCGAAAGAATGGATTCGTAGGGTACGTGCAGAACGGCGAAGCCTTTCGATTCCAGTTGAAGGAGTGCGTTGCGAGTAAACTCGCCCGCCAGCACCGCACCAAGGAAAGGCTGATGTCGCGAGAAGGTCAGCGCGACGGGCATTATTGCCGCCTCGATTTCTTGCACCTTGTTCTTCGAGTGCTTCGTGTACCGCCTCCATGCCGACTCAATAAAGCCGGCGGGCACGCCTCGTGTTTCCTCATCTCCACCGCGTTCCAAAACGTAATCGAGATCATGCTTGTTGCCGTAGCCATCCTGCCACGTCACTTTGCCTTGGCCGCCTCTGGCTTTGCGCGGGCGCTTGAAGTCGAGATACAGGCTGTGTTGCTTCGCGACGTCCGTGAGAACGTTGCGGACGAACATTTCAAAACCGTCCCCGATGATTTGTCCCCAGCGATGAGCGAGTGATTCTGCCATGAAGTGTCTTGGCTAGCCGCGAACCCACAAATGTCCCTCGCACAACGGCACGCGATGTTTGCGATTCTTCCATTTGATATTCCGATCGCGGAGTTTCTCAAACGTCCAGGATTCAAAACCAGCAGCCAGTGCCAGCTTCCCGAACCATTCGATGACCGGCACGTAAACGCCATACGGCGCGGAATCGCCGATGACGAAACACACCTCTGACGGCGATGCGCAAACTCGCCGAAGCGATTTCCATGTCTGCGCCATGTCGAGGAAGTAGCAAGCGATCATGTTGTTGTAAGTCTTCTTGCCGCCACGCTCCAACCGGACGGACGAAAGCTCGCGGCAAACCGGCACAATCTCATCGCGTATGGGCGCAAGCTCTGGTGATTCCAGAACCTCGTCGAGATTCACCGAGTTTGGCGGGACATGCTGGGAGCACGCGCGCACCAAGTGTCTCCTCACAGTTTCCTGAAGGTCGCCCCAGCCGCGAATCTCGCCCATGAACGCCATCTCCAATCGCGTGGCATCGGCGTAGTCGTAATTGTTCGCGTAAGGTGGCGACGTGATGACCAGCGTGGCCCAACCGTCCGGCACGGTCGCGCACTTGCGCGCGTCATCCACGCGCAACTTCGCCAGCGGATTGGCCCGGCGCGCCATGAACCGAATGTCGGCAGCAATCATTTGCACCGCCTTGTGCAAAGTCACTTCGGGCAACGGCGGCACGGTCTTCCGCCGGCCCGGTAATACATACTGCCACGGCGCGGTGCCCGCTTCGGAAACAACACGGAGCGATGACACCAGCGCCATCCAAAGTAGTCTGGCTTCGGGCGAGCCGTCCTGCTCGACATCGACGGCTTGACGGAAACGGTCCAAATAATCCAGCGTCTCGATCCCGTAACACTTCCCGATAATCTCCGGGTAATGCTCCGTTTGCGCCGTTGCCTTCCGGGCAAAGCCGAAGGCTCTCTCCGCTTTGGAAATCAAGCGTTCCGGGTCGGTAGCGTAACTTAGCTTGGCTTGTGAAACTCGATAGACGAACGGATGCGCTTCGATGCCGTATGACGGGACGCCCATTTCGTCGCACGCCAAACAAGTCGTTCCCGAGCCGACAAACGGGTCGAGCACTCGCAGGTCGCTTCCGTCTCGTTCAGCCAGCAACCATTTCACCCACTCCGCCGAAAACCCAGCGCTGTAGCGAAACCAGCGGTGAACCGGCAGCCGCATGTTATTGAGAAAGTTGGACGTGTGCCCTACAGCATCAAGCTGCGGTCGGACTTCACCCGCGACACTGTCAGCGTCGAACAAGTCGAGCACGGCTTGTTCGTAGTCCTCCCGTAGGCGCAGGAGAACGCCGTCATCCTCTCTCGGTCCTGGATATTTTGTTACGGTGGCCATGCGCAGATGCTATGCCTTCGCGTAAAGCTCCGCACCCTTTTCCGGAGAATTCGCGGCTTTGTTCGCCGACGTATTGCGGACGCCTTCGGTGATTTTCACCGAACAGAAGTGCGCGCTCTTGGAGCCTTGCGGATCCTTCACGGCAAAATATTCAAGCCTAGCCATTCAATCCTACAAGTCATTCCTTTGGCTGTTCGGATATTTTCATTCCGCCGCCGAGAAATGTTCGTGAACGATTTTCCTTGAGCCTTCGGTGTTCTACTTCCTCACCACCACGTGCAATGCGACAGTGCTCCTCACCTGTTCCGCGCATTAGTAGCCCAGCTTCAACAGATCGATTCCGGCCAGGAGGCTCTCGCCGCGGCCGAGCAGGACGGGCGAGAGGGCCAGGTGCATTTCAGCCGCAACCGTTGCCAACGGAACGCCCCTTGG
>DATHKK010000757.1:0-4906 GCA_035489355.1 Candidatus Limnocylindria bacterium | reverse complement strand
AGCAGTGTGGCGAACGGTGCTGAACCGCTGCTCTTCGCGTGGCGCAAAGACGGCGTCCTGCTCGCATCAGAAGCCACCAGCACGTTGAATCTCACCAACGTCTCCACCAATGACGCGGGAGTTTACACGCTCGAAGTTTCGGGAGCGTGTGGTCAGGTGACCAACAGCGCGTTACTCACCGTGCGTGAGTTGACGACGGCTGCACCACTGGCGGACGCGGTGGTGTGCGTTGGAAATCCAGTTTCCTTCAGCACGGTGCCGGCCGGGACTGGCCCGTTCACTTTCGTTTGGCGCAAGGACGGCGTTGCGCTGGACGGCGAGACGAACGCCACGCTCTCGATCGCATCAGCGACCAGTGAGTCCTCGGGCGTTTACACCGTCGAAGTGTCTGGCGCGTGCGACTCGGTGACCAACAGCGCGACGCTGATCTTGAATGTACTTGTGACTGCAACGCCGCTCACCGACGCCATCGTGTGTCCGGGTGAAACGGTTAGCTTCACCACCACAGCGGAAGGCGCCGGGCCGTTCGCGTTTGTCTGGCGCAAAGACGGCGGCGTAATCGGTGGTGCCATCGAAGCCACATTGATCATTTCCAACGCCAGCCTGGCCGACGCCGGGTCGTACGCCGTGGAAGTTCATGGCGCGTACAATGTTGTCACCAACAGCGCCGTGCTGATGGTCCGTGATCTGGTGACTGCCACGCCATTGTTGGATGCATCGCGTTGCGCAGGCGACAGCATGATGTTCAACACCGCGCCGGCGGGCACGCCTCCGATGACATTCGCCTGGCGCAAAGATGGCGTGCTGCTTCCCTCGCAAACCAACAGCAGTCTCAGTATTGGAAGCCTTACAACCAATGACGCTGGCATTTACTCGGTGGAAGTGGCAGGCGTGTGCAACGTGGTGACGAACAGCGCATCGCTGGTGATAAACGCGTTGATGACCGCGACACCGCCGGCCGGCGTGCTGGCGTGCGAAGGTTCAACGGCAAGTTTCGCGAGCGTCATTAGCGGCGCAGGCCCATTCACTTTCGCGTGGCGCAAGGATGGAATTCTTCTTCCGAATGCAACGAACGCCAGCCTCGACCTCGTGTCTGTCACCGTGGCTTCCTCGGGGACCTACACGCTCGAAGCGCAAGGCGTTTGCCGGGCGATCACAAATTCAGCAACGCTCGTGGTGACGGCGTTGCCGACGGCTCTGACGAACGAGAGCCGTTGCCCTGGCGGTACCGCAACGTTCAGCACCACGGTCAACGGCGGCGGGCTTTATTCGTTCGTCTGGAGAAAAGATGGAACGCTGTTGAACGATCAGACCAACAGCATCCTCGTGCTGACAAATGTGCAGGCCACGCACGCGGGAACTTACAGCGTGGAAGTCACGGGCGGCTGCGTCCTCGTCACCAACAGCGCGGTGTTGAGCGTTCCGCCGACGACATTGCTTGCACCGATGGCGAGCCAGTCACAATGCGCCGGGGCCACGGTGATCTTCACGGCGAACGCGTCCGGGCTGGGGCCGTTCCAATATGTGTGGCGCAAAGGCGGGACGGTCATGGCGGGTTCGACCGGCGCTGTGATTACTTTGACGAACGTCACTGTGGCCGACGCCGCGGAGTATTCGGTTGAAGTCACCGGCGTCTGCGGTTCGGCCACGAACAGCGCGACGCTGAGCGTCAGCACCGCGCCGGCGATCGCAGGTTTCACCGACGTGCTCATCTGCGCGGGACAGGATGTCTTGCTGGCGCCTGCGATCAGCGGCAGCGGAACCTACACGAACATCTGGCGCAGAAACGGCGTTCTCCTCGAAGCCGAAACCAACGCGACGCTGCTCATCGTCGGCGCGAATACTGCCAACGCGGGCGCCTATTCGATCGAAGTCAGCGGCAGTTGCGGCAGTTTAACGCAGAGCGTGACGTTGACGTTGCGGACGAATTTGACGCTGGCTCCGCTCGCCGATCTTTCGCGTAGCGCGGGATCGAGCGTGACGTTCACTGCGATTGTTTCGGGAGCCGTGCCGCTCAGTTTCGTGTGGAAGAAGGACAGCGGTGTGATTGCGAGTGCCACCTCGAACTGGCTCACGTTGACGAACCTTGGCGCGGCGGATGAGGGTGTTTACTCTGTGGAAGTCAGCGGGCCGTGCAACACGGCTGCCGCGAACGCGACGCTCACGGTGAACAGCGCCGCGACGGCGGCCACGCCGTTGCAGAATTCGAGCGTGTGTCCCGGGCAGGCCGTGACCTTCGGCACCAGCGCGAGCGGCTGCGGAGAACCATTCACTTTCGTGTGGCGCAAGGACGGCCAAATTATGTCCGGCCAAACCAACAGCACGCTGACTATTCCCAACCCCACGCTGACGAATGCGGGCACATACTCTGTCGAAGTGATCGGCTGCAATCGCGTGACGAACACGGCGCAGCTTACGGTCAGTGCGCCGCTGAGCGCGACGATGCCCGCCCAAAAAACGGCGTGCAGTTGTTCGGACGTCGTGCTCGGTCCCACGATTCTTGGGGGCACGGGACCGTTCACGTGCGTGTGGCGAAAAGACGGCGTCTTGCTCTCGGACCAAACCAATATGGCCCTGAACTTGCAAAAGTTGAACACAGCCAGTGCAGGCACTTACACCGCGGAGATTTCCGGCCCATGCAACAACGTGACTAACAGCACGGTGCTGGAAATCATCAATACCACCAGCGGCCTTTGGCCGAATACGAATGCGATGGTCATTCCGGAATTTGGCGGCGCATCGCCGTATCCCTCGACCGTTTTCGTGCGCTGCGCTCCCGTGCCCGTCACGGAATTGCGGGTGACGCTTTTCGGCGTGAGCCACACCTTCCCCGACGACATCGACGTCCTGCTGGTGTCTCCGAACAACATCGCCGTGAAGCTGATGTCGGATTGCGGCGGCGGCGGCGCGAACATCCTGAACAACGTGACGTTGGTGTTCGACAGCGCCGCCACGACTGCTCTGCCGGACTCGGGACAAATCGTGGCCGGAACATTTCGGCCCACGGATTACAACGGTCTCGATGGTGATACTTTCCCGGCGCCTGCGCCCGCGGGCACGCCGAGCTTGTCGCTCGGGTCTTTCTTCGGGTCGGACCCGAACGGGACCTGGTCGCTGTATGTCGTGGACGATCACGGGCGTGATGGCGGCGGTCTCAAGGGCTGGAGCCTGGACTTTGGACAGTCCGCATTCACCTTCCCCAACGTCGTCCTGACGAACCCGGAGATGAACGAGGACGGATCGTTCACCATGCAACTGCGCGGCACTCCGGACAAAATGTATTATCTCGAAGCGTCCACGGACATGAAGCAGTGGACGATCATTCAGACCAATCATCTCACCGGTCCATCGATGACGATCACGGATCGCACCGCGCCCCAGTTCCAATATCGCTTCTATCGCGCGAGCGGCTGCCGGGATTAAGAGCAGGCAACGCGCAACATCGCGCGGAAATCGTTTGCTCTCGCGATGGCGTTTTCGGCTGCGTAGCCTTTCGCCATCGCATGAATTCACTTTCAGCACGCGCCCGCTATTTCACGCTGCTCGCGGCCTTTCTCGGCTGGATGTTCGATGGCATGGAGATGGGTATCTTCCCGCTGGTCGCGCGGCCCGCGCTGCAAGAAATGCAGGCGGCGGCGCACATCATGGACGAACAGTTCGTGCAACTGTGGATGGGGCGCATCACCGCGTTTTTTCTGCTGGGCGCAGCGGCGGGCGGATTGGTCTTCGGCTGGCTGGGCGATCGCATCGGCCGCGTGCGCGCGATGACGGCGAGCATTCTCTGCTATTCGGTTTTCACCGGCCTGACTTACTTCGCGAAAGATCCGTGGCAACTCGGCGGCTTGCGTTTCATTGCTGCGCTCGGCATGGGCGGCGAATGGTCGCTTGGTGTGGCGCTCGTCATGGAGACGTGGCCGAAGGAAAAACGCCCGCTGATGGCCGCGCTCATTGGGGCCGCGGCAAATCTCGGCTACGCGGTGATTGCGATTCTGGCGATTCGGTTTCCCGTCACGCGAGACTCGTGGCGCTGGGTGATGATGGTCGGTGCCGCGCCCGCACTGCTGACGTTCTTCATCCGCTTGTTCGTGCCGGAATCGGAACGCTGGCAGGAATCGGTGAAAAAATTGGGCAAGGCAAACCCGGTGCGCGAAATTTTTTCCGGCCCGCTCTTCAAACCGACGTTGCTCGCCATCGCGTTCGCATCGGTCGCGCTCATCGGCACCTGGGGATCGATCCAATGGCTGCCACTCTGGGCCGACCAGATGGCGGGCCCGGGCGCTCCGCGCGCGAAAGCGTACACGCAATTGCTCTCGGCCCTGGGCGCGGTCGTCGGTTGTCTCATCGGACCGTGGCTTGGACATCGGCTCGGCCGCAGGCCGGCTTACTTCACTCTGTGCCTCGGCTCACTGCTCGTCTGCGCGTATCTCTTTCGCTTTGTTCACGCCTACGGTTCCGTTTTCCTCGTCATGGTTTTCCTGGCGGGCGGCGTGACGGCCGCATTCTACGGATGGCTGCCGCTTTATCTGCCGGAACTTTTCCCCACGCGCGTGCGGGCCACGGCGCAAGGAGTCGCGTTCAACTCCGGGCGCATTCTCGCCGCGCTCGGCGCCTGGCAAATGGGCGAGATGATGAACTTCTTCGACAAGAGCTACGCCAAAGCCGGCGCGACCATCACGCTCATCTACCTCGTCGGCATGGTGGTGATCTGGCTCGCGCCCGAAACGAAGGGCCGGCCATTGCCGGAATGATGTGGATCTCGGAAGCGTGCTGCCGTTTTGCAACCGGCGTCGGTTTCCATCTATTCCAATGCCAGATTCACACGTTCTGAACGCAGCGCGTCTCTGCCATTACGAACTGGCAGCACGCTGCCAAAATTTATTGGCGCGGCCTTCGCCTTTCTGTTTCA
>DATHKK010000756.1:0-4842 GCA_035489355.1 Candidatus Limnocylindria bacterium | reverse complement strand
CCATCCGCCCGTCACCAGCGTTTGATTCCAGGCCAATTGCGCGCGGGCGTTCGCTACATATTCTTCAACGGACAGAGCTGAATTTGTCTCGGCGGGGCTTGTAACAACAGTGTTTGTTCGCGACGCCACGGCCAAAACTTTGGCCGCCTCTGATTCCTTCAACTGCGTGCGCAGTCGTGTGACTTCAGCGCGCAATCGGACCAGCTCGTTTTCATTGGAACGCATTCGCTGGTTGTCATCAATTTGTTTGCGCAGCAACTCCGCGCTTTCCTGATGTGCGAGATCGAGATCTGTCAGGCGCTCGTGCAGCTGGGTGTTCTCCTGTTGTAAGCCGCTGAGCGCGGCACGTTCGCAAACGATGAAAACAATGCAGTCTGCGAGAATAACTATGGAGAAAATGAGGGACGCTTTCCGCACGGAAAGGCAGAAGACCTCCACAAGGCGCAAAATGAAAGAGAGAACTTATTCACCTCCGCTTATTTGCGAAACGTTCGGACGGTGAACAACTTTTTCATCGCGCATTTGGACCCCATGAACATTGGTCGAATTGCACTTCGCATTTCCCGCCGTGGTGAACAACTCGGTGGATATGATTTGGTTCACAGCGCCGCGTTTTCTGGTAGCCTGATCACAGTTCATTGAAAGAACGAGATGGTTGGTCGGAACGAAAGTTTGAGCCAGTAATCTCTTAGATAATCCCGGGCGACCGGGGAAAGGTTGAGCCAGGCTGGTTGGCTCGGTCCCTCTGAAACCGATGGCGCAAGCCGCGGCGGAAGAGGCAGGATTCACCGGTTCCTCCGGCAGCGTTCGCGCGCAGCCGGTCACGCGAAAACAGGAACCTGGTGGCGAGAAGCGATGAGAAGCCGCTTCGAGTCGAGTGAAGTAAAGCAGGGGCGGTTTCGGCCCTTGCCCGAATCGCAGTTGCCCAGAGGGCAGATGGTTGTTACTGCGCACCAGCACGGAACGGATGACTCTGGCGGTTTTTCCCGAGGGAAACTCCGCTAAGCGAAAGACGCCGAAAGGCGGGACAAAGGGAGCGTTCGATCCGGGAAGGACACGAGGTCTCGGCAGGATCCGTGAAAACCTTCCGCAATGCCGGCGATGTCGAAAAAGGCACCGCTGGCCTGTGAGCGAAACACAACCTGAGAGTGAAGAGGCGAGACCCGTGGCGCGGGGCGAACGGACGGCCAAAAGCTGTCGCAGACCCAGCGCTAATCGGTGAAGACGCGAAACGAAATTGCAGGCGTGTCTTGACCTGGTTCGCAGGCCGGTGGCGCAACCACCAGTCGAAGCGAGCTGAAAAGCCTCACTCGAAATTCCGTCGCAGCAATGCGCGGAACGGCCCTGCTACGAGGCCGAAAACTCCGCTTTGCCGTGGAGAATAGCGTCGGGAAGCCGGCAGCCCTCGCGAGAGGATGCGCCCAATGTCGGCATGGGAAAGAGAGCATGGCGAACTCCCATCCCCCACTTTCGTGCCCGTCGGTCGCAAGACTGGCGGGCACGTTTGTTTTCTATCTCCCGTTTGAGCATACCCCCTGTCACCTTCTTGTCACCAAACACGTTTGAAACCCGTCTCCATCCTCCATAAAATCAACCGCTTGGAAAAAACCTGAAGCGTTCCGGTCGAGACTGTCGCCCTTTGCGATGGACTGTGGCAGTGAATTCTCCGGCGCGGTTGGAGTCATAGAAGCTATCTCGTGTACCAAACAATTGCCCCTGCAAAACCCAGAGCACAACACAGATGTAAGAGCCGGACTTTGGCTTGGCTGCTTCTGTGTCTTTTGATCCTGCCAGGCTGCACCAGGTTCTACCGCCGTTCCGCTGATAAAGAAGTTTACAAAATTATCCAGCAGAAGGAGGAGGCCGCCCTCGGACAAACCAACGCTTTCGGCATCGAAACCCGTTATTCACAGCGCAAGCCCGATGATATTCAGGCGAAGGAAATCATCGAAGATCGGATGCGTGAAACGAAACAGACGGTGACGTTGGCGGATGCGCTGCGCATCGCCATCGAAAACAACCGGCAATATCAACTGCGCAAGGAGCAGCTTTATCTCAGCGCGTTAACGCTGACGCGCGAGCGGTTTGAGTTTGTGCCGCAATTTTTTGCCGGTAGTGCGGTGACGGGACAACGGACCCCGAATAACGAACCGTTTTCCCCAGGGTTCGGGATTTTCCCGACGCCGCCGGAACGGCCCCCGAATAGCGATAAATCGATTCGCGTCGCCAGTCGCTTGGGATTCGACCAGCTATTCAAGACGGGCGGGCGCATCAGCCTGGATCTGGCAAATGATCTTCTGCGCTTTTACACCGGCGGACGCAGTGAATCGGCGGTGTCCACTATCGCGCTGAGCCTGGCCCAGCCGTTATTGCGGGGTGCGGGCGCAAAGATCGCGGCGGAGAACCTCACTCAAGCTGAGCGCAACGTGATCTACGAGATTCGCAGCTTCAGTTATTTCCAGGACACGTTCGCGTTTGACATCGTAACCACTTATCTGCGGTTGGTGCAGCAGCAGGACACGGTCATCAACCAGCACAGCAACTTTCTCAGTCGTGTGGCTCTCCGCGAGCGCGCGGTGGCGCTGGCGGTGGATCGCCTGGCACCCTTCCAGGCGGACCTCGCGGCCCAGGAGGAATTAACGGCCCGCAACAGTTACATTCTCGCGGTCGAGCGCTACCGGGCCACCTTGGATCAGTTCAAAATCACACTCGGGTTGCCGGTGGGTTATGACATTCGCCTGGATGAAAAAGCTCTGACGGAACTGGAAGCCGTTGGATTGCTGCCTGTGCCCCTGACGGACGAGCAATCGTTTCTGCTCGCTCTGGGACGGCGGCCGGATCTTTTGAACGAAATTGACATCTTCGAAGACAGCAAGCGGAGGATCGTGGTCGCAGCGGATCGACTGAAGCCTGACTTGCTGCTCTTTGCCGACGCTTCGCTCGTTTCCCAGGGCCAGACCGATTACGCTACATTCGATCTGAATGATTATCGGTTGAACGGCGGCGTGCAGTTGGACCTCCCGCTGAACCGGAAATTGGAACGGAACAATTATCGTTTGTCCATCATCAGCTTCGAGCGCCAGCTTCGCACGCTGTCGCTGTTTCTGGATGATTTGAAAAACGATCTGCGTGCTGATCTGCGCACGTTGGATCAATCACGCCAAAGCTACGACATCCAGGTCCGCGCCAAGGCCCTGGCGGATCGGCGCGTGGAAAGCAGCGAGCTTTCTTTGCAGGCCGGTCGCATTCAGGTGCGGGATGTAGTGGACGCGCAGACGGCGCAGGTGCAGGCTTACAATGCCGCGACCGCCGCTTTGGTGGATTATCATCTCACTCGGATGCGTCTGTTGCTCGACCTTGGAATTTTGAAAACACAGAAAGAGAGATTTTGGCTGGACGCGGGTGAGATTCCAAAGACGCAGGAAGCTGTAACTCCCGTGGCGCCGGCAGTGTCCAATCAGTTGATTACACCGGAAGAACTTTTTCAGAATGACAAAGAATAACAACGGGCCGGAGAAAAGCCGCGGTGTAGGACGACGCATCGGCATTATCACCGGGGCCGGATTGCTGATTGCCACCGCCGCTGTTTTCGGCTTCCGCAAATGGAGCGCGCCGGAGGTGGAGGAAAACCAGTTCCACAAAGTGAAGCGCGGAGACATGCTGATTTCAGTGGTGGAAGGCGGAGCGCTCAAGGCGGTGAAGGAATCGATCATTCGCAGCGAGTTCGAGGGAATTTCGCGCATCATCAGCATTGTGCCTGAAGGGACTTACGTGAAACAGGGGCAGGTCCTCGTCGAACTGGATTCCTCGGAGCTAAAAGATCGGGTGAATTTGCAGGAGGTTACTTATCAGAACAACGACTTCGCGTTTATTCAGGCGAAGGAGAATCTCAGCATCCAGCAAAGCCTGGTCGAGAGCCAAATCAAGGAGGCGGAGTTACGCGTGCTGTTCGC
The DNA here is from genome assembly GCA_035489355.1 of Candidatus Limnocylindria bacterium. Classification (GTDB taxonomy): domain Bacteria; phylum Verrucomicrobiota; class Verrucomicrobiia; order Limisphaerales; family SIBH01; genus JANNGC01. The sequence continues at coordinate 889 of DATHKK010000756.1, read as the reverse complement.
CAAGTCTGACCTGGAAAAATATATCGAAGGGGACGCACCGCAGCAGATCAATACCGCAACGAACGCCATCATCATCCGCCGCGAACAAGTGCAGCGGGCGAAGGACAAACTGGATTGGACGCAGCAACTTTTCAAAAAGGGCTACGCCTCGAAGTCCGAGCTGGAAGCGGACGGGTTGAGCGCGGTGCAGGCGAAGATCGCGGTGGACCAAGCGGAAGAGGACCTGAGGCTGTTCAAGAAATACGACCTACCCAAAAGCGAAACCCGCCTGAAGTCGGCCTGGGAACAGGCGGAAATGGAGTTGGTGCGTTTGCGTCAGCGGACTTCCAATCAAATCGCTCAAGCGGAGGCCAACCTTCGCACCAGCCAGCGCTCGCTCGAGTTGACGCACGAGAAACTGAAGGAACTAAAGCAGCAATTGGAGAACGCAAAAATCAAAGCCCCACAGGACGGCCTGGTTGTCTATGCTTCGAGCAGCTTCGGAGATCGTGGCCAAATGCTTATTGAAGAGGGCGCGCAAATTCGTCAGCGCCAGGAGATCATCAAGCTTCCCGACGTCTCGCAGATGGTTGTGGAAATTCGCGTCCATGAATCCCACGTGCTGCAGATCCGTCCGGGGCTGGACGCTTATGTGACCGTCGATTCCATTCCCGATCGGCGGTTCAAAGCCAAAGTCACCAAGGTCGCCGTTCTGCCGAACTCGCAGGACCGCTGGATGAACCCCAATCTCAAGGTCTATTCGACCGACGTTCTCATCGAGGAGGATCTGCCAGATTTGAAACCGGGAGCGTCAGCGCGGGCGGAAATTATTGTCACCAATTTGGTGGACGCGTTGTCGGTGCCGTTGCAAGCGGTGACCACCGTGAAGGGGAAGCAGGTCTGTTACGTG
>DATHKK010000755.1:0-8491 GCA_035489355.1 Candidatus Limnocylindria bacterium | reverse complement strand
ACGTTGAGCTTCTGGTACTGGGCGACCAACTCAGCCACGAACCTTTACGTGCGCATTCTGAACAGTTCGGGCCTCACGACGGGACCGGCGAACGCGGCCACGAATATCAATATCTTCATCACGCCGTCGAATTATGTGCCGGCGATGCAACTCACGGCGGCGACCAATTCCATTTCGCCGGGATCAAGCAACGTGCTGAGCGCGACGCTGGCGCCCTTCCAGCCGCTTTGGATCAACGAAGTGCAGGCGGAGAATCTCACCGGCCTTCTCGATAATTCCGGCGAGCGCGATCCGTGGATCGAGATTTACAACACGAGCGCCAACACGGTTTCGCTCGATGGATTATTCCTGACTTCCACTTACACCAATTACACCAACTGGGCTTTCCCAGCCGGCAGCAGCATCGGGCCGACACAGTTCCTCGTGGTGTTTTGCGATGGCCAGCCGTTGCAAACGAGCGGCGCGAACTATCACACAAGCTTCCGCTTGCCGGCGGCTTCGGGCGGTGTGGCGCTCTCACGGATCTCCAACAACACGACGCAGGTGCTTGATTACGTGAACTACGCCGGGCTGCCGGGCGATCGCAGTTACGGATCGTTTCCCGATGGCCAGCCCTTCGATCGGCAGGAATTCTTTTACGTAACGCCGCGCGGCACGAACGACGGCAGTTCCGCGCCACTCGTGGTGTTCATCAACGAATGGATGGTGGCGAACACGAACGGCATCGTCGATCCGGCGGATAACGATTACGACGACTGGTTCGAACTCTACAATCCCGGCTCGAACACAGTGGATCTCGCCGGTTACTTCCTGACCGACACGTTGAGCGACAAATTCAAGTACGAGATCACGACCAATGGGCCGCACATCATCCCGCCCCAGGGTTATTTGCTGGTGTGGGCCGACAATGAGACGGGGCAGAACCTGTCCGCCGGTGTGCCGCGTCTCGACCTGCACGTGAACTTCCAACTCGCCAAAGCGTTGGAATCCATCGGCCTCTTCGCCCCCAGCGGCTTGCAGATCGATGCGATCAGTTTCACGAACCAGACCGATGACATCAGCCAAGGGCGCTTCCCCGACGGCAACTCGAGTATCTCCTTGATGCCGGGCACTGCGTCGCCGCGCGAGCCGAATTACCTCGGCGCGGGAAACCAACCGCCGGTCCTCGGCACCATCGGCAACAAAGTCATCAACCTCGGGCAGACGCTGTCGTTCCTGGCCACGGCCACGGACGTCGATGTGCCCGCGCAAGTGCTCGGCTTCCTGCTCGGCGGCACCCCGCCGGCGGGCGCGAACATCACGCCTGCGGGCGCGTTCACCTGGACGCCCACCGCCGTCACCACCAACACCATCACGGTGCGCGTGGTGGACAGCGGATCACCCTCCTTGAGCGACTCGGAAACCTTCACCGTGGAAGTGGTGAACACGCTGGGCTTCACCAGCAAGATCCGCAACGGGAACAACCTTGAACTCGTCTGGAGCACGCAGCCCGGTGTGAAGTACGCCGTCGATTACAAGGCCGACTTGAACGCCGCGCAGTGGACACCGCTTCAGACCAATACAGCGCCAAGCGGTTCACTCTCGTTCACCAACGGGACGACCGGTGCGCCCAAAGGCTTCTTCCGCATCCGCACGGTGCCGTAACAGACTGCTCCCTATGACATCCCCTCCTGCGCCAGCGGGAGGGGATTTTTGTTTTGTCGGGCCTGATTGAGCGCAGCCCGCCGCCACTGCCGCATAGGGACAATGCCAATGGACACGTCTGGTTTTTTGACACGGCGGCCCCGCGCTTGCGTCAGAGATCTGGCGGTTCTCCCGTCAGACCTGTGAGAGCGCGGGCGGCTTTAGGCTCGCAGGTTCTGTTCGCTTCCATGCCCATCACATCAAGCAAAAGGAGCCAGTTTCGCCTGATGTCCGCTCACTGGCACGCAAGCTGCGAAACTCGACGAGTGATTAACGGAAGCGCCAGGTTGAAACATCGATTGGTATCACAGCACCGCCGTTTGTCCCGCGGGTAATGGCCGGATTTCACAAGATTCAATTATGAAAAATTCCAACGCAACAGATTCGCAAGGGTCTCCCGATTCCGAGGCTCCGCAGCTTTCCCCCTGGCAACAGTTGAAAAGCAAACGCATTGCGTACCTCACCCTGCCGTTGCTCGTCATGGCGACCATCGTGGAATTCGTCATCCTGGCGACCGGGTGGAAGTATCAGCAGATGGTCTGCTTGCCGCAGGGAATGGGCGTCACGTTTTTTGGCATCGGCCCGATCGGCGCGACCATTCTCGCGGTGGAGTTGCTGAAGCTGCCCCTCGCCATTTGGACCGCCTCGCGCGTGGGCTGGCAAAAGGGGTTCATGCTGATCGTGGGGTTGCCCCTGATTTGTGTGCTGACGTTTCAATTGGTCAAGGACATGGCGGTCTATGAGATGGGCACAGCCATGGCGCCCGCGAGCCAGATGCTCGAGAAGGCGGCCGCCGAGGAAACCAAGATCGTCCACCTCAATGGCGAATTGGTCGCCATCGAGCAGAAGAAAGCGGATCGCGAACTCAAGCTCGCCCAATTGGCCGCGAAGCAGGCGAAGGCCAAGGCCGAACTCGAGGAGTCATTGAAGCGAAATGACGCGACGCGCCAGGACGCCATCACTCTGACGGATTATCAGAAGAAAGAGTTGTCTGAAGCCGAAGCTCGCCAGACGACCATCATCAGGCAGTTCGATGCCGACGCCGTCCAGCTCGCCAAAGCTATTACCGATCTGCGGACTCGCCGCGAAACTGAGTTGGCCCGGGCCACGACATGGAATGCCGAAGAGGCCCGGATTGAAAATGCGTATAAGGCGAAGCTGGCCGCTTACACCAACAAGAAGACGGCTTACGAAAAAGATAAGACGGAGTACGACAACGCGAACTTTCTCCGGCGCCAGTTGATGAAGGAACCGGTTGATCCCGGCGTGCCGCCCGAGCGCGAGTCCAACAAGATTCTCAAGCCCACTTTGGTCGCGGAGATTGAAGAGCAGATCAAAGCCAAGGAATCTGAATTGATTGCCGTCAATAACAAGCGCCGCGATGGTGTGGCCCAGGTGGGCGCGGATGCGCGCCGGTTGCGCGAAGATTTCGATCGTCGTTCCGGCACCAAACGCGAGCAAACAGACAGCAAGCGCGAAGAACTGCTCGCGGCCATCGCCCTGTTGGTGAAGGACGGCGCGGCGGAAGCGAAGCAGATTGATCAGGAATTGGCGGCGGCGGTTCAGAAGGTGGACGGGATTCGCGCGGAAGTGGATGCCTCTCGCAAGAAAGCCGAAGGCTTTTATGAAGCGCGTGAGGCTTCCATCAAGAACACTCAGGTACACCGCATTGCGACCACGGTGGAAATCGTTCGCGGCTTGCTGTTTGGTGAACGCCCCATGTCGATTAAAGCGACCTCCAAGGAGCGCGGCGACATCCTCACCGATCAAATCAGCATGGTGCGGATCTGGGTATATCCAGTGCTGGCGTTCATCGTCGCTTTCCTGCCGACGTTGATGGTTGAAATTGGTTTCTCCACGGTTTTCAAACCCGAGCAACAGCGTCCGCCGCATCGTTTGGGATTTTTCGGTCGCGGCTTGCACTGGCTCTACATCCGTGCCGGCCGCCAAAAGATTTTGCGCGCGGAGCGCCTGGCCAGCACAGCGTCTGCCGAGATCGCCGCGCGCGACAAGGCGTTGGCTGTCGCGCAGGCCACCGCGGAAAAAGCGTTGACCGAGAAAGAAGCCGAGTTACAGGCCGCTCACGAAGCCATGGCGATTGCCACAGCCAGACACGCGGAGCAATCGAAGAAGAAGGAAGACCGCTACGAAGAGGAATTGCAGACGAAGGAAGACGAATGGGTCGCCAAGTTTTCCGGCATGGCTGATTCGCTCAACCGCGCGATCATCGAGAAGGACGCGTTGCGCGATTTGCAAAAGTCGGAGATCGAGCGCCAGATTCAAATGCGCCAGAATGCGTGGTCGGATCGCCTCACGCAGTTGCGCCAGGAATTGGACGACCAACGGACCGCCAGCGAATCGGAACGCACGGCCTTGATGCAGGAACATCACAAGAAATTGCTGGAGGTTTCTGAGGAGTGCAAAACCCAGGTCATTCAGGCCCGCCGCCAAATGGCCGACGCCGAACTGACCTCAGTGGAAAAATCCGCCCGGTTGGCGCATGACTTGAAGGAAGCTTTGCACGCCCGCGACATAGCGGAATCTCAATTGAAGCATCAGGCTGATTCTCTCTCCGCGCAGTTGTCACAGGCCAAAGAGGACGGCGCCCGCGAGATCGAAAAAGCGGCGCGCCAAGAGAAGCATCGTTTGGAGCGGCAGCAATCCGAATTTGAAAAAGCATTGCGCCAGCGGGACGAGGATTTCGAACACCGATTGCAGCAGCGCGAGCAGGAATTGTCCCTCACCTTTGACGCTTGCCTGGCCGAGGAGAAGACCAAGGTTGAACAGGACTCTCGCCGCCGCGAAGTGGAGATCGAGCGTCAGTTCGAAGCTCGTGCCCGCGAGGTGGACACACGCTGGAACCAAGAGGTGCAGCAGCGCGAAGACGCCACACAGATCAGGCTCAAACAGCAGGAGCAGCAATTGCGCGCGCAAGCCGAGGTCCGTTTAGGCGAAGTCCAAACGCAGGCTGAACAGGAGTTGCGCCGCCGCGAGTTGGAATTCGAACGCCAGATCGATGCTCAGTCGCGCGATGCCGAGACGCGCTTGCGGGAGGAATTGCAACAGAAGGAAGTGGCCTTCCACGCCAAGATGAAGCAACGCGAACAGGAATTGACGAACAGGTCCGCGGACCGGGAGACCCAATTGCAAAATCAGTGGGTGTCGGATTTGCGCGCTCGCGAGGAAGCATGGGAACATCAGGCGGAATCGCGCATCCGTGCGGTTGAAACCCGTTTGAGTCACGAGGCGCAGCAGAAGGATGAGATCTTTCAAATCAAACTCCGCCAGCGCGAGCAGCAGTTGCAATCGCAGTTCGATGGTCGCCAAGCCGAATTGAAAGCGCAGTGGGACCAGGAATTGCGCAACCGCGAAGTGGAATGGGATCGCAACGCCGAAGCCGGCGCGCGCGGTACAGAAGCACGTCTGATGGCGGAGATGCAGCAGAAGGACGAGCTGTTCCAATCCAAATTGCGCCAGCGCGATCAACAATGGCAGGCGAAGCTGGACACCGTGCGTGTCGAGTTGCAGGCGCAGACCGAACAAGAGGTGCGCCGCCGCGAGATGGAGTTAGCCGAGATCAAGCAACGTGAGCAGGAACTGGTCGTCCAACTGACCGAACAGGTAGAGGTTCACCAGATGGCCGAGAAGCAATGGGAGACGGAGTTGGAGATAACGCGCGGCCACATCGAACCGATCAAGGCGCTGTTGGCGCGTGCCGAGAAGGACCGCGACGAAGCCGTACAATCCGCTTCCGAGAGCATTCGCCAGGCGCAGGACATGGAGAAGAAACTGACGGAAGCATCCTCGTTGCTCACGGGCTGGAAAAATGGAAAAGGTTCAGCGGGAAGCCGCGGTGGAAGGGATTCCTTTCAAGTGGCGCGCGGTGGACTGGGAGAATCCAGCGAACTTTGAACGACGCCCGCACACAGCCGGACAAGGACAAAGATAGCTTCGTAAGAAACGGAAGGCCGGCCGGCGCTATCCCGGCCGCTGCGCAACGGAAACGGCTCCGCGGGGTCAATTGCTCCCCCGAGCCCGCGCATAGCCCGGCTTGATAACGTCGTAAATCAGCCGGAGCCGCTCATCGAACGGGAGGAACGCGCTCTTAATTGAGTTGAGCGTCACCTTTTCCAGGTCACCGAGCGTGAGTCCGAATTCCTCGACCGCGATGGCGAACTCCTTCGTCATCGTGGTGTCGCTCATCAAACGGTCGTCGGTGTTCAACGTCACGCGAAAACCGCGGTCGAAATACATCTTGAAGGGATGCTCGCGCAGCGAGGGCACCGAGCCGGTGTGGACGTTGCTCGACACGCAGATTTCCAGCGGGATGCGCCGGTCCAGAACGTATTGCGCCAGCGTGCCGAGCTTGATGATTTTGCCGTTCACGATGGTCATGTCGTCCGAAAGCCGCGTTGCGTGCCCGAGCCGGTGCGCGCCGCAAAATTGCAACGCCTGCCAGATGCTCGCCACGCCGAACGCTTCGCCGGCGTGCAGGGTCGAGTAAAAATTCGCACGCTGAATCGCAGCGAACGCCTCAGCATGTTTCTTCGGCGGATACCCGGCTTCTTCGCCCGCCAGATCGAAACCCACCACGCCGTGCGCGCGGAAATTAATCGCCAACTCTGCCGCCTCCAGCGAATCCATCCGATCGCGCATCGCGCAGATGATGAGTCCCCACTTCACGCCATATTTTTCTTCGCCGCGCCGTAACCCATCAATGATAGCGCCCACGATCGCCTCATCGGTCAGCCCGCGTTCGCGATGGAAACACGGAGCGAACCGGGCCTCGGCATAGACGACGCCGTCCGCATGCATGTCCTCGATGAATTCAAACGCCACGCGCTCCAGCGCCGCGCGCGTCTGCATGACGCCGATGGTGTGCTTGAACCCTTCGAGGTAAAGCGGAAGCGAACCGCGATTGGCACCGCGGAAAAACCAGGCGGCGAGCTCTTTCGCTTCGTGCGTCGGGAGTCCGGCGTAACCCGCGTCAAGCGCGAGGTCGATCACGGTTTGTGGTCGCAATCCACCGTCGAGATGTTCGTGAAGAAGGACTTTGGGCAGTGCTTGCAACTCCAGCGGCATGGACATCTTTTTGCGCCTTTTCGAAAACCGGCAAGATTATTCTGAATGTTGCAATCACTTTTCCAGCACGACATCCCCGCCGACGATTCGCTCCAGGTGCCCGTAGTCCGTGCGCAGCAAGAGCGCGCCATCGTTGTCGAGCGATTCGGCGCGGCCTGCGACGGTGCGATCACCAATGTGGATTTGCACCCGCTGCCCGAGCGTGACGCACTGCTGCTCCCACTCCTCGGCGAGCGCGGCAAATTCTCCGCGAGTCACGCGTGCGTAATCCGTGTCGAGTTCCCTCAGGATGGCCGCGGCGATTTCCGCGCGGATAAAATTTTTCCCCGCGGCCGCTGAGAGCGAGGTGGCAATCTCTGCAAGCTCCGCCGGAAACTCGGTGATGTTCACATCCACGCCGATGCCAATTACGACGTAACGGACTTGATCCAATTCAGCGCTGAGTTCCGTGAGGATACCGACGGCCTTTTTCCCGTGAATCAAAATGTCGTTGGGCCATTTGATCTGCAGCGCGAGTCCCGTTTCGACGCGCACGGCGCGCGCCACGGCGGTGGCGGCGGCAATGGTAAGTTGAGTGACGGAACTGGGCGGCATGAGCGGGCGCAGCAGCACCGAGAACCAAAGCCCCCGCCCGGGCGGTGAAAGCCATTTGCGGCCCATGCGCCCCCTGCCCTTGGTCTGCGACTCGGCGAAAACCACGACTCCTTCCGCGACGCCATCGCGCGCCAGTTTTTCCACCACGTCGTTCGTCGAACTGGTTTCCTGGAATACCTGAATGTCCCGGCCGACGATTCGATTGGGCGAAAGTCGTGAAACTAAATCGTCGGCGTGCAACAGATCGGGGGCGCTGAGAAACCGGTAGCCCAAGTGCGGAGTTGATTCGATGTCGTAGCCCAGGCGGCAAAGTTCCACGACGCGCTGGGAGACGGCCGCCGCATTCGATCCAGTTTTCGTGGCGAGGCTCGCTGATGTGATGCCGGTTTCGTCCGCTTCCCGCAGCATGGAAAGAATTTTTGCGTCGAGCGTCATGCGTTCAAGAAGTCCAATCCGATGTCCACGGCGCGAGCAGAGTGCGTGATCGATCCAACGGAAATGTAATCGACGCCGGTTTCAGCGATGGCCCGCGCGGTTTGCAAATTCACCCCGCCGCTGGCTTCGGTCTTCGCGCGTCCGCCGGCGATGCGCACCGCTTCGCGCAATTGATCGAGATTCATGTTGTCTAGTAGGACGATGTCGGCGCGCGCGGCCACGGCTTGCTCGACTTGTTGAAGCGTGTCGGCTTCCACCTCCACCTTGAGCGATGGATACTGTTGGCGCGCGCGTTGCACAGCGGCAGCAATCGCATTCGGCGCAGCCTCGCGCAATGCGGCGAGATGATTGTCTTTGATCAACACCATGTCCCAAAGGCCAAAGCGATGATTCTGCGCGCCGCCGCAGCGGACGGCGTACTTCTCCAACTCACGCCAGCCGGGTGTGGTTTTACGGGTGTCGAGAATCGTCGCGCCAGTTCCCGCGACCACTTCGACAAACCGCGCGGCCAGCGTGGCGACGCCGGAAAGCCGTTGCACGAAATTCAACGCGACCCGCTCCGCCGTAAGCAACCCGCGCGCGGGGCCCGACACTTCGAACAAAGTGGTGCCGCTGGAAATGCGGACACCGTCCTTCACGGTGGAATGGATTTCCGTCTCCGACGAAGTCTGTTGGAACGCTGCTTCCGCCAATTGCA
>DATHKK010000754.1:0-4080 GCA_035489355.1 Candidatus Limnocylindria bacterium | reverse complement strand
AGTGACGCAATCTTTGTCGCTGCCGTGATCGGATTCTTCCTGTGCGGCAGTCTCTACATTCACTTTTGCGCCCGGCTCTAGGAGGCACCATGGAAACCATTATCGTCGGCGTCGTCGCCGTCCTGCTCTTCGCCTACTTGTTCGTGGCCATGATTCGGCCGGAAAAGTTCTAATTCATCCGCGTATGCAAACCTCTGGCTGGCTTCAACTCGCACTGTTCGTCACCGCGCTCGCGGTCATCACCAAACCGCTCGGACTTTACCTCGTGCGCGTGCTCGATGTGAACGGACGCACCTGGCTCGACCCGTTGCTGAAGCCGCTCGAACGGCTCACGTATCGCGCCATCGGCGTGGACGCATCGCGCGAACACGACTGGAAGCAATACACCTTCGCGATGCTGCTCTTCAGTCTGGTGAGCTGCCTCTTCACGTATGCCATTCTCCGGCTGCAACATTTGCTTCCGTTGAATCCGCAAGGCTTCGGCCCGATGAGTCCGCACCTCGCGTTCAATACGGCGGTGAGTTTCACCACCAACACGAACTGGCAGAGCTACGTCGGCGAAGCGACGCTTTCGTATCTCTCGCAGATGATCGGGCTGGCGTTGCACAACTTCGCTTCGGCGGCCGCCGGCATCGCCATCGCGGCCGCGCTCGTGCGCGGCATCTCACGCCACTCGGCCAAAACGCTTGGCAACTTCTGGGTCGATCTTACGCGCGTCACTTACTACCTGCTGCTGCCGATCTGCGTGGCGTTTGCCGTGTTTCTCGTGTCGCAAGGCATGATTCAGAATTTCAAACCTTATACGAAGGCGAAGCTCACCGAGCCTTACAAAATCTCCGTCGAGAAGAAGAACGACAAAGGCGATAGCGTCCTCGGCGCGGACGGCAAGCCGGTCATGGAAGAGCAACTGGTGGAAGAGCAGACGATCGCACAAGGACCCGTGGCCTCACAGGTCGCGATCAAAATGCTCGGCACCAACGGTGGTGGATTCTTCAACGCCAATGCCGCATTTCCGTTCGAAAACCCAACCCCGCTCTCGAACTTCCTCCAGATGCTCTCGATCTTCGCGATTGGCAGCGGGCTGACTTACTACCTCGGCCACATGACGAAGAACCAGGCACACGGCTGGTCTGTCTGGGCCGTGATGATGATCTTCTTTCTGGCCGGTACGCTCGCGTGCTGGTGGGCCGAGTCGGCGGGAAACCCGATCCATCATCAACTCGGCATCGCTGCGGCGGACGGCAATATGGAAGGCAAGGAAGTGCGCTTCGGCATTTTCAACTCTGCGCTCTTTGCGACCATCACGACCGCCGCGTCATGCGGCGCCGTGAACTCCATGCACGATTCATTCACCGCGCTCGGCGGGCTGGTGCCGCTGTTCAACATCCAGCTCGGCGAAGTGATTATCGGCGGCGTCGGCGCGGGTCTCTACGGCATGCTCGTGTTCGTCGTGCTCGCGGTGTTCATCGCCGGACTCATGGTCGGCCGCACGCCCGAATATCTCGGCAAGAAAATCCAGGCCTACGACGTGAAGATGGCGATGCTTTCGCTGCTCGTGCTGTGCCTCTCGATCCTCGGCTTCTCGGCGTGGGCGGCAGTCAGCGACTGGGGCAAGGCGGGATTGAACAACCAGGGGCCGCACGGCTTGAGTGAAATGCTCTACGCTTTCAGTTCCGCCACGGGCAACAACGGCAGCGTTTTCGCCGGACTCACCGCGAACACACCTTGGTGCAACACGACACTTGGCTTCGCCATGCTCATCGGCCGCTTCCTGATGATCATTCCCATCATGGCGCTCGGCGGTTCGCTCGCGATGAAGAAGGTCGCGCCCGCCAGTTCCGGCACGTTCCCCGTTTCCGGCGGCACGTTTATCGTGCTGTTACTCGGCACCGTGCTGCTCATCGGCGCGCTCAACTTTTTGCCCGTGCTCGCGCTCAGTCCCATCGTCGAGCACTTCCTGACGGGGCAAGGAAAGCTGTTTTAACCAACGGACCTCTATGACTCAGAAAGCTCCATCACTTTTCGATTGGAAGATCGTTGGCCCGGCCATTGGGGATTCGTTCGTGAAGCTCAATCCGCGGTTGATGATCAAGAACCCGGTCATGTTCGTCACGATGGTCGGCGCGGTGCTCACGACGGCCGGCATCTTCACTGCGAATGCCGATCGCAGTTTCATCGCGCAACTCGCTGTGTGGCTTTGGTTCACGGTGTTGTTTGCCAACTTCGCCGAAGCCGTCGCGGAAGGCCGCGGCAAAGCCCAGGCCGATTCACTGCGCAAAGCGCGCAAGGACGCCATCGCGCGGCGATTGCGCAATGGACGCGAGGAAAAAGTTCCCGCGCCTGAATTGCAGAAGGGCGACATCATCGTGTGCGAAGCGGGCGACATCATTCCGGCGGACGGTGAAGTCATCGAAGGCATCGCCACAGTGGACGAGGCCGCGATCACCGGTGAATCCGCGCCCGTGATTCGCGAGAGCGGCGGCGACCGCAGTGCAGTGACGGGCGGCACGCGCGTCATCAGCGACCGCATTGTCATTCGTGTGACGATGGAAAAGGGTCACGGCTTCCTCGACCGCATGATCGCGATGGTCGAAGGCGCGAAACGCCAGAAGACACCCAACGAAATTGCGCTCACGATTTTGCTCTCCGCGCTCACGCTCATCTTCCTGCTCGTGTGCGTCACCTTGAAGCCCTTCGGCATTTACTCGGGCGTGGTGTTCTCCGTCCCGGTCCTGATTGCGCTGCTCGTGTGTTTGATTCCCACCACCATTGGCGGGCTGTTAAGCGCCATTGGCATCAGCGGCATTGACAGGCTCATTCGTCGCAATGTCATGGCCACCAGCGGCCGCGCCGTGGAAGCCGCGGGTGATGTCGATGTGTTGCTGCTCGACAAGACCGGTACGATTACGCTCGGCAACCGCATGGCCACGGCATTTCTGCCCGCGCCCGGAGTGAAGCCCGAACGATTGGCGGATGCGGCGCAACTCGCATCGCTCGCCGACGAAACTCCGGAAGGCCGCAGCATCGTCGTGCTGGCGAAGGAGAACTTCAGCCTGCGCGCGCGCGAAGTCTCGCAACCGCACGCCACGTTCGTGTCGTTCACGGCGCAGACGCGAATGAGTGGCGTGGACTTTCCCGCCACCGACGGACAACCCGCGCGGCAAATTCGCAAGGGCGCAGTCGATGCGATCCGCGTCTTCATCGATCAGCGTGGCGGACAATTTCCTGCGCCTGTGACGCAGACGGTTGAGGAAGTCGCCCGCTCCGGCGGTACGCCGCTCGTGGTCGTGGAAGGTCGCGAAGTGCTAGGCGTTGTTCAACTCAAGGACGTGGTGAAGGGCGGCATCAAGGAACGTTTCGCCCATCTTCGCAAGATGGGCATCCGCACCGTCATGATCACGGGCGACAATCCGCTCACCGCCGCCGCCATCGCAGCCGAAGCGGGCGTGGATGACTTCATGGCGCAAGCGACGCCCGAAATGAAGCTCAAGCGCATCCGCGAAGAACAAGCCGACGACCACCTCGTTGCCATGACGGGTGACGGCACGAACGATGCCCCTGCCCTCGCCCAGGCCGACGTCGGTGTAGCGATGAACACCGGCACTCAGGCCGCGCGCGAAGCCGGCAACATGGTCGATCTCGACAGCAATCCCACGAAGCTCATCGACATCGTTGAGATCGGGAAACAGATGCTCATCACGCGCGGTTCGCTGACAACGTTCAGCATCGCGAACGACGTGGCGAAATACTTCGCGATCATTCCAGCCATGCTGATGGCGACCTTCCCCGCCATCGCACCGCTCAACATCATGCGCCTGGCATCACCGCAGAGCGCGATTCTCAGTGCTATCATTTTCAACGCGCTCATCATCGTCGCACTCATCCCGCTGGCGCTGCGCGGCGTGGCGTACAAGCCGTCGGGTGCGCTGGCAATCTTGCAGCGCAACCTGCTCATCTACGGCCTGGGCGGCATCATCATTCCGTTCGCCGGCATCAAAGTCATCGACGTGGTCATCACGGCACTCCGACTCGTTTAAGGTTATGAAAACATTCTTCTCCGAAATTCGTGGCGCAATCATG
>DATHKK010000753.1:0-3468 GCA_035489355.1 Candidatus Limnocylindria bacterium | reverse complement strand
GGCGGCAAATGATGCGCTGGCTCGTGGCCGACGTGCCGAATCGTTTCGTGGTTCACGTGGAGCCAAAGGAATCTTCCGACACCGTGTCGCTGCAAGTGCGCGCGAAAGAGAAAACATTTCAACCACTCGATAATGCTTCCGTGCAACTGATCGTGACTGCGATCGAATCGGGCGTGAAGAGCACAAACACGGTAAAGTTAAAGGCGGACGCAGCGACGGAGCCGGGGCTTTATGAAGCGGCGTATGTCACGCGCCGCGCTGGAGCGTATCGAGTGGATGCGATCATCTCAGATGCAAACGGTGCCGAGGTTGGTCGCGCGGAAGCCGGATGGACGAGCGACCCGGCGGCGGAAGAATTTCGCTCGCTCAAACCCAATCGAGCGTTCCTTGAGACTCTCGCGAAGCAAACGGGCGGCGAAGTGGTGTCAACCAAAAATCTCGTACGGTTCGCCAAAAGTTTACCGAACCGAAAGGCCCCCGTGATGGAGAGCATGTCCATTCCGCTTTGGCACACGCCGGCGATGTTTCTGTTCGCGCTGGCTTGCTTCGTCGCCGAATGGGGCGTTCGGCGATGGAAAGGATTGCCGTGAGCAGGCGCTTCGTTAGAGCCGAGCTCGCAGGCGTTCTGATCGTGGCCTGCTCGACTTTGCTAACGCAAGCCGATGAGACGAATACCACCCGGCCCACCGTCATCGTCCTGCGCGGCGCGGCGGGTGAAGAGGAATTCGGAAAAACCTTCACTGAAGCTGCCGCGGCCTGGCAACGCGCGGCAGAGAAGGCCAATGTCAACCTGGTGCAGATCGGTGTGACGAATGCCGCCGCGACCAACGATCTCCAGTTGCTTCAAACGGCGCTCGACCGTGAACCGAAAGAAACCAGCGCCGAACTCTGGATCGTCCTGCTCGGCCATGGAACGTTCGATGGCCGCGAAGCGAAGTTCAATCTGCATGGGCCGGATTTGTCGGCGACGACGCTCTCGAATGCGTTGCTGTCCTTTCACCGTCCGGTGGCGGTGATTAACGCCGCGTCTTCCAGTTCGCCCTTCATGAAAGCGCTTTCCGGCAAGAACCGGGTCGTGGTCACCGCCACTCGCAGTGGCGTGGAGGAGAATTACACTCGGCTGAACAAATTCATTTCGGAAGCCATCGCCGATCCCGAGGCCGACCTGGACAAGGATGGACAGACGTCGCTGCTGGAAGCTTTTCTCATGGCCTCGCGGCGCGTGAACGAATTCTACAAGAGCGAAGGCCGCCTCGCGTCCGAACATGCGCTGCTCGACGACAATGGCGATGCCCTCGGCACGCCGGCGGATTGGTTTCGCGGAATCCATGCGGTGAAAAAAGCTGCGAACAATGCACCACTCGATGGCATGCGTGCGCACCAGTGGCACCTCGTCCGCAGCAAAGACGACCAGAAACTTTCGCCGGAACAGCGGCAGAAACGCGACGATTTGGAACTCGAGATCGGCAGGCTGCGCGAGCACAAGGCGTCGATGAACGAGGATGAGTATTACCAGAAGCTTGAATCGCTGCTGACAGAACTCTCGAACTTGGTCATCCCCAAGTAACGTGATGGAAATGGCGGCACAGCAACGCGTCACTCCGGGCCGGCGTTGGTATCTCGTAGTGGCGCTGCTCATCGCACTCGCGATCTTCGGCGTCCCGGGCTGTGCGATCTGGTTCGTCTTCAATCAACCGAAACCGACGCCTTTCCTCTCGCCGGGTCCGCTCGACTTTACCGCGAGACAAGCCGGCAAGCACACGCTCTGGCACGAATATGACACGATTTTCAATGGCGTGATGTACTCCAGCAACGTGCTGCTATCGGGATTTCAGATTCATTGTCGGGATGGGAGGTCTGGCGCCGAGATCCCGGTCGTCTCAGATCGCGGTGCGGTCATGAGCACCAGCAACGTCCGCCGTGAATCGGTGGCGGCAGTGAAAATTCCGGCGCCGGGGCGATATCTCGTCAGCGTCGAAGGTTCGCCGCAGCCGATGCTCTTTTCTTTCGGCCCGGCGATTCTTGGTAAAGTGATGGGTTCGATTTTCGGGGCGCTGCCAGTCGCATTCGTATTTCTCGCCGGCGGAGTGGCGTTCGCCGCTAACATCTTCGTTCGTCGCAACCGCGCGCTCCGGGCCGTACGTCCCGAAACTTCAGTAAAGTCGAATTAACACTTGGGGTGACGGAGCGCCGCTACGAAAGCCGGTAAAACTTCACAGCGTTTCCACCGAGGAACTTTTCCTGCGCGGCAACCGAGAACTGTTTGAAGTAGTCAGCCACCAGGACATGCACTTGTTCGTAGCTCCCGTTCAACAGACACACCGGCCAGTCAGAGCCAAACATCACGCGGTCTTCACCGAACGCTTCGAGTACCACGTCGAGATACGGACGGAAATCTTCCTTCTTCCAATCTTTCAACTTTGCTTCCGTGATCATGCCGGAAATTTTGCAGGAGACGTTCTGATGCTTCGCGATCTGGCGAATGTCATCCTTCCACGGCTGCAGCATGCCCGCGCGAATCATCGGCTTGGCGATGTGATCAAGTACAAAGCACTGATGCGAAAGTTTCTCCACGACTTTGATAGCCGACGGCAGATGTTTGGGAAAGAGCAGCAAGTCGTAGGTGAAATCGAAGGCGTGCAATCCGCCGAGGCCGCGCAGGAATTGTGGTTTCAACAGGAAGTCCGCTGGCTCGTTCTGAACGACATGCCGCACGCCGACAAACTTCTTGTGTTTCGAGAGCGCGGCGAGATGGTCTTCGACTTTCTCCGATTGCAAATCCACCCAGCCCACGACGCCCTTGATGAAAGGCGACTTGTCCGCCAATTCCAGCAGCCAACGCGACTCTTCGAAGGTCTGGCGCGCCTGGACAGCGACTGAACCATCGACGCGCACCTTCGCCGCCTCGCGTTCGAGATCCGCCGGCAGCCAGTCCCGCTGGAGTGGCGTGCCTTGGCCAATCCACGGATACTCAGCTTCCGAGTACTTCCAAAAATGCTGATGCGAATCGATGTGCATATCGTGCAGCCAGTTTGCAACTGGCAGTTCGAGCGAAACAATCTCGCGGGTGAATGGAATTGAATCCGAACGCTGCGCGGCCACCTGCCGTTTGCAAACCGGCAGGACGTTAAAGCGTGACCATCGCTTTGATCACACCCGTCTCCGGTTGAGTCCACGCCGGGAATGCGTCGATCATTTCATCGAAGGCCGCGTGGTGCGTGATCCACGGCTTGGTATCGATCTCGCCGCGTTCGATCAAACCGATGATGCGCGTGAAATCTCCGGGCAACGCATTTCGGCTGGCACGAATGTCCAGTTCGCGACGGTGCAGCGCCGGCGCCTGCGGAAAACTGATTTCACTCTGTGTAATTCCCACGTAAACCAACCGTCCCTTGAAGGCGCAGTAGTTCAGCGCCTGCCCCATAGATTTATTGCTCCCCGTGGCATCCACAACCACGTCCGCCAGTT
>DATHKK010000752.1:0-2930 GCA_035489355.1 Candidatus Limnocylindria bacterium | reverse complement strand
ATGATGATTCGATCCAATCCTTCGCCGGTCTGTCGCTTCGTCGGATAGCTGAACGCTTCAGCGACCCAGATACGACCGCGTTCATCCCAGGCAAACGCGATCGGCTGTCGCACGTCCGGTTCGGCTGCAATGACTTCGACTTTGAAACCGTCGGGCACATACATCTCGCGAATGGTGCGGTCCGCATCTGAACGTGCCGCGCCGTCCACGGGATTGGGCTTCAAGTGTTGCAGCACCGGGCTGGATTTGAGCCGCTCCAGTTGCGGCAATGGTTCCTCGGCCACCAGCGCGAAAGGGGAAACAATGCTCAGCGCGATGACGGCGAACGCGCGAGGCGAAAACATTCTGAACAGACGCGGGTGCATCGTGTTCCGGTAGCGAAACCGCGCCACCAAGTCAAAACCCAATCCGAGCCTGAGCAGCGTTTCTGCTCCGCCGGAATAGGGCAGGGAACGAGTCAAATCAGCTCTTCACGAACCCGACAGCGCGCCGGTTGCCTTCACTCACTTCTTCTTGCGTCATCCGCATCGTTGCTGCGTCGCAGCGCTCCAGCGCCTGGCCGTACCCTTGGGCCGCAGCGAGCTTGAACCATTTGTAAGATTCGATCCGTGATTCACTCGTGTCCGTGGTGGGGCCGTGCGCATCGGTGTGGCTGTCTCGATTACCGAGATTGAATTGCGCGCCAGCATCGCCGCCGTTGGCCGCGCGGCGAATCCACATCACGGCGGTCTCTTCATTGCGCGAGACGCCTTGCCCCTGGGCGAACATCTGGCCGAGGTTGAATTGCGCCATGCGATGAGATTGGTCCGCCGCTTTGAAATACCATTCCGCGGCCTCGACATAATTTTGCGGCCCGGACACAGCAAGGGAAACAGCCAGGCCAAACTGCGCCTCGACGTTGCCGGCGACGGCGTCAGCGCGGGTGAAGATCACATCGTCGGCAGAGGATTCGGAGCAGTCGGTGGAGTCAGGACTATTTTGCATCGGAACAAAGTCGTTGGTCTGGAAGTGAACACAAGATTTAATTCGCCAACCCTACCGCCAGTCCAACCGTGCAGAAAATACTTTGGATAATTTATTGCTATCCGGCGGAAAACAGCGACTGTGCCGCCGTCTCTATGGATAGCTTGTCAGTTTCAAGGTCTGGTAAATCCTCAAGTGAACTCAGTTCAGTGATGATTCGAAACCCGATGGTCGGGAACAGTCTGGAAGCCAGGGGTTAATCAGAAGACATCACAACATGAGTAATAAATTGTTCGTAGGAAACCTTTCCTTCAACACCACCGAAAACGATCTTCAGGACGCGTTTGCCCAGCACGGCACCGTCGTGGAAGCCAACCTGATGATGGACCGCATGAGCGGCCGTCCCCGTGGTTTTGGTTTCATCACGATGAGCACGCCGGAAGAAGCGCAGGCGGCCATTGCCGCACTGAACGGCAAGGAAGTCGATGGACGCGCCTTGACCGTCAACGTGGCCAAGCCCCGCGAAGAGCGCACGGGCGGCGGCGGTGGTGGTGGTTACGGCGGCGGCGGTGGTCGCCGTGAAGGTGGCGGCGGCGGTGGTGGCGGTGGCCGCAATCGCTATTAATTAGCAGTTTTTCACGAGCGGGGTTCGGCTGGTCCGGGCCTCGCTCTTTCATTTTTCCGGCTCTGTCCCTCGATCGGTCTGCAAGGACGGCACGCCATTTCCGCAGGCCGTTTTCAAAGAAGATTCATGAGTCAGACAAAAGAAGAACACATTGAAGTCGAAGGTGTCGTCTCCTCGGTTTTGGCCGGCACGATGTTTCGCGTCGAGTTGGAGAACAAGCACATCGTGCTCGCGACCATTTGCGGCAAGATGCGCAAGCGCTGGGTGCGCATCACGACGGGTGACCGGGTAAAGATGGAAATGTCACCGTACGATTTGAACAAGGCGCGGATTACCTGGCGGCTACGCTAGAACGAGGGCCTCCGGTATGTGCCGCCATGCTGTGAGATCCATTAGATGCGTCCGCAACTCAAGACAGCGCGCGCGGAGCGACGGGCCCTGCCTTCGATGAACTGGTAGCGCGTGTCGCTCCGCGCGCCGTTCTTGTGTAGAGTGGTTCCTTCCAAGATGGAATCCGTTAGAGCCAGCGAAAGCCGTTTAAGTTGGTTTCGCGGCCCTGGAGTTGATCTCTTTAAACCAGCGGCCTCGGGCGAGACTGTGTACTCCTTCTCCTCCTGCCTTGATGCACCGGCCGCTCGGGTTTCCGCACCAGGCTCAAAGTGGAATTGCTTCTGCGCTGGCGTGAATTCGTCTTCTCGCGCGCCCCTTCTTTTGTGAGGCGAATCATCGCGACGGCGGCTGTGGAACGTTCAATCAAGTTGGCTTTCTGAAGCTCCGCGACGCGCTCTTCGGCAATGCGCGGGGTGCTCCAATAGGGATGAATCTCCCTCAAGTAAAATCGCAACTCTCCATCGGTCATCACACACTCTCAACGTTGGCGGGCAGGAACGCGAGGGATATCACCAAAGATTCGCATTGAGTCGGATGAGATGCGTGCCAGCAGCGTCCGTTCGTTCATCTTCATCGCCCGTGCTTCCTCCCTTGCATCCGCTCCATCGCCTGCATTCTACTCCGCGTCCGTGAATCTCGTGCGGACCAGAAAGCCAGCGATCGTTTTTATCTTCATCACGCTCGTGCTGGATATCATCGGCATTGGAATCGTCGTGCCGATTCTTCCGAAGCTGGTGGAACAATTTCAACACGGCGATGTCGCGGCGGCTGCGCATACGTACGGTGCTTTGGCCGCGCTTTATTGCCTCATGCAGTTCATTTGCGCGCCGTTGATCGGAAGCCTGTCCGACCGTTTTGGCCGTCGGCGCGTCATTCTTATTTCGCTTCTGGGATCGGGCTTGGATTATTTTCTCTTCGCTTACGCGCCGAACCTCGCCTGGCTTTTCGTGGG
>DATHKK010000751.1:0-5650 GCA_035489355.1 Candidatus Limnocylindria bacterium | reverse complement strand
GAGCCGCGCGTGTGGTCGCCCGACGAAGTGGAGTTATTGCGCACGGTGACCGAGCGCACCTGGATGGCGCAAAAAAACGCGCGGCTCTATGAAGCGACGCAACTGGCGCGGGACGAAGCCGAGGCCGCCAATCGCGCGAAGGATCAATTCCTCGCCGTGCTCAGCCATGAATTGCGCACACCGCTCACGCCGGTGCTCATGTCGGTTTACGCGCTCCAGGCCGATCCGGAAACGCCGCCCAAGGTGAACTCGGCGTTGCAAATGATTCAGCGCAACATCCAGCTCGAAGCGCGGCTCATCGATGACTTGCTCGATCTCAGCCGCATCACCCACAACAAAGTGGAGTTGCAGCTCGAAGACATCGATTTGCACGAGGTCGTGAGCCGCGCGATCGAAGTGTGCCGCAACGACATCGACAGCAAGAAGCAAAAGGTCAGCGTGGAGATGGAGGCGAGAAACCATTTCGTGCGCGGGGACGCGGGCCGGTTGCAACAGGTGTTTTGGAATCTGTTGAAGAACGCCGCGAAGTTCACGCCGGCGGGCGGGCGGCTCGCGTTGCAATCCTACAACTTCAAGGGCACTGTTCGCATCGAGGTGACGGACAGCGGCATGGGCATCGATAAACATTTACTCCCCAGGATTTTCACGCCCTTCGAGCAAGGCGGCGGCTCGGCCTTTTCCGCCAAGTACGGGGGACTCGGCCTGGGCCTCGCCATTTCCAAAGCCACCGTCGATGCGCACGGCGGACGCCTCATGGCCGACAGCGAAGGCAAAAACGCCGGCGCTGTTTTCACGGTCGAGCTCCCCACTGTGCCGAAACCTAACGGCCAACCTGTGACTGTTCATGAAAACCAACACGCCGCTTAGATTCTTCGTGGTCGAGAACCATCAGGACACGCTCGACGCCATCAAGATGTTTCTCGAAGGGCAGGGCCACACTGTGGCCGCCGCGCCCGACATGAAGTCCGCGCTCAAGCTCGCGCCGAGGGCGGAGTTCGACATTTTGATCAGCGACATTGGATTGCCGGATGGCGACGGCTGGGAATTGCTCACGCGCCTTCGCGAAAAAATGCCCGACGTGAAAGCCATCGCCATGAGCGGCTATGGCATGCGCGCGGATCTCGACAAGAGCAAGACGGCTGGTTACGCGGCGCACCTCGTAAAACCTTTCGGTCCCGTGGAACTTGCGGCGGCGCTGAAGAAGGTCCTCGGCGCAACGCCCGCGCCCGCCGCAAAAAGTTCTTAGCGGAAACGATTCAGATCTCTACAGAAGCAAACGAAGCAAACGAAGGCACGGAGCGAAGAGATTTGAGTACAAATGGGCTTGCTCGCTTTCGTTTTGTTTGTTCCTTCTGTTCCGATCGAATCGTTCCAGCTGAACCGCTAAAGCGTGAACGTCTCTCCCACTTCGCGCCAGCCGACGCGCTCGGCGGCGAGAGCACGCTGGAAGCGTTGAATGGGTTCGTTCTGAATGTCT
Organism: Candidatus Limnocylindria bacterium; assembly: GCA_035489355.1. Lineage (GTDB taxonomy): Bacteria > Verrucomicrobiota > Verrucomicrobiia > Limisphaerales > SIBH01 > JANNGC01. The sequence goes on along the minus strand of DATHKK010000751.1, from coordinate 4,173 downwards.
TTCCCGAAATTAAAAGTCATGTGGTGAATGGGCAGGATGTAATTCGCGCCCGCGTCGTTCGCCATCTCGATGGCTTCCTCCGGCGTGCAGTGCCAGCAGAATTCCCCTGCCTTATACGAGCCGATGGGCATGACCGCGAGATCGAATGGACCTTTGCTCTTCAATTTCTTAAAGAGCGGGCAATAGGCTGTGTCGCCGCCGAAGAGCAGCTTCTTGTTGTTGCGTTCGAGGATGTAACCGTTGAACCCGCGATGGTGATCGTGCCGCCAGCGCGCGCCCCAGTGCGCAACCTCGAACGCCTCGATCCCGATGTTGCCGTGCTGTGTGCTGAACGTAACGCGCTCGCCCCATCGCAACTCGTGAACGTCTTTCAGCTTGGTGCCCGTCAGCAAATCTTTCGTGTGCCACGCGGTGACGACCCGCGTCGTGGCCGGAAATTTGGCGAGCGTGGCGATGTGCAGATGATCCATGTGCGCGTGCGAGAGGAGAATCAAATCGATGAGCGGCAGTTGCTCGACGGTGAGCGCGGGCGCGATCAATCGTTTCGGTCCAAAGGTCCGTTTGCCGAACGTCGCGCCGATGCGCCGCGTGAGTACCGGATCGGTGACGATATGCATTCCGTAAAAATTAATCAGCACGCTGGCATGGCCGAGCCACGCGGCTGTCACCGCCGAAGAACTCCACAGCGATGGATTGGGCAGAAAATTGGGCTGACTGATTCCTACGCCAACTTCATGGACGAACGTGCGCAAGAGCCGCGGTCCCCAGTGCCGGGTCGTATCGATGAGTGATGCGGCGGTGCGGAATCCTGGAATGTTCGATGGCTTCAATGGATTTTTCATGTCGTGGGAGAACTGCCCGGCCAGGGGCGGGGCGCGTCGGGACGATCGCGCGGATTCATTCGCTGAGCGTGAGCGCCGCGATGACGCCGTTCCAAAACGTCTTCGATATAGAGTTTCTTCACCAACACTACGACGACGACCGAGAGCGGCCCGGAGAGGAGCAATCCGCCAAAGCCGAACAAAGTTCCCAGCACGGCGACGAGTGACAACGTGAGCGCCGGCGGGAGTGAGAGCGTGCGTTGCTGCAAGAGCGGATTCGTGACGTGGTTCTGCACCCATTGCACGGCGAAATAGAGAATGATGACGTAAAGCGCCATCATCGGACTGTGCACGAAAGCAATGAGCACCGCCGGCACTGCCGAGAGCAACGGCCCTACCGTGGGAATGAACTCGAACAAGCCCGCGATCAATCCCAGCGCCAGCGCGAGCGGAACTTTCATCAGCCACAAACCGATCGCGACGCACACCGCGACGAAGGCCATGGAAATGAGTTTCGTCAGCAGCCAAATGCGGAGCATGCGGTAGAGTTCGCGCATCACTTCGCGGGCGCGACTGCGATAGCTCACGGGCGCCAGCCGCACGATTCCTTGCACGTAAAGTCCCGGCGCCATCGCCATGTAGAGCGAGAGAAACAGCACGATGATAATCGCGGCGCCCGCGCTCATGGTGATCGAAAAAGCGCGCGTGATTTGCTTGAGAATTTTCTGGCCGTCCGGCACGGCGCTGTTGCCCTGTTCCATCAACCAGTTCGGCCACTTGTACGAGAGAAACTGAGATCGTAGCCGATCGATGGCTTCGGGCAGGCGCACGCTCAGTTCGTCAAATTGCCGTGAAATGGGCGCCGCCATGAGCCATCCGCCCAGGGCGAACAGCGCGCAGATCCCGAGCATTACCACCAGCACCGCGGCCCACGTTGGCATCTTCGCGAAGCGCACCAGCGGCTCGGCGAGAGTGTGGAAGAGCACAGCCATCACGACGCCGCCAAAAATCACGAGCACGATGTTGATGGCGTGGTAGCCGAACCAAAGCGTGATGATTCCCAGGCAGGCGATGGCGACGACGATCGTGGCGCGCGTGGCGAAATCCCCGACGGGACTGCGTTCACGACGCGGGCGCATTTCGTTGTTGTCCTCCCGGCGCATCCCTTGAAACCTGCGGTGTCCCATACTCCTTTGCTGAACCTCTTTGCTGAACCTCTTCATTCTAGCACATGTTTTTACTCGGCAGTCCGCGCGGATAATTCCGGGGCTGCCGTTGGCTCGCTGCGCAAATTGACAAACAGGTTGGTTCTCAAGAGTCTTCGCGGCATGAAGTGTCCGGCGTGTGGCGCGGAACTGAGCGCACTAAAACTGGAAGGATTGACCGTGGACGTTTGTCGCGCGGGCTGCGGCGGCATTTGGTTCGATAATTTCGAACTCCGCAAAGTGGATGAGGCGCACGAGTCACTGGGTGAATCACTGGCCGCCATTGAAACCAATCCTGCCGCAACGATTGTTCTCGAACGCCGCCGTTGTCCCAAGTGTCCTGACATCACGATGCTTCAACACAGGTTCAGCCGCGAGAAGCCAGTCGTGGTGGATGAATGTCCGAACTGCGGCGGCGTGTGGTTGGATGGCGGAGAACTGGCGGAGATTCGCCGCCCGGCCGTCCCGAAGGAGCAGCGCAAGCAGGCGGCGCAGAAATTTTTCAATCACTTGCTCGCGCAGGAACTGGCGCAACTTCGATCGCGCCGCGCCCGGCCGTAACGGCGCACAAGGAGCGCGGCTCTGTGAGCCGCAGCACGTCCATAGTGTATGGCAGCAGACAAATTACCCCCAGACACTCCCTGACGGCCACGCTGCTGCGGCTCACAGAGCCGCGTTCCTTCGACCAATAACCCGGTCCGGCGGCTTATCCACACGTGCGAATAACTCGGCGAAAAAGAGACTTTTCCTCAGCTTCTTCACCGATTTTTTCTGTGAAAAACTACGCCAATAAGCTTTTAGTAAATTCCCCAAAAAACTTCTTGTCGCCCCCATATATGGTGCTACCGTCGCCGACGCTCCCCACGTAATTGTGGATGTTGGCCGGATGAGGAACCGGAGAAACACCACAGGAAGTAGGGACAAAGTCGCTCCGGCACGGTAACTTGTGCCCATGCCGGGCGACGATGCTGCCAACTCAAAACCAAAGGAAAAAGCCATGATCGACGCACGCGAAGAAGTCCATTCGTCTGCCCCGTCGAAGTCGTCGTCGCGCCGCCCCGCCGCGACTGCTTCCCCTCGTGCCGTTAAACCCGGTACCCCTAAAAAAGGAATGCGCTTCGAGCGCGTCTTCAGCGACCCCAAAGTGAAGCCATTCGATCAACTCGAATGGGACCGCCGCACCGCCGAAATCACCGATGATTCCGGCAAAGTGATCTTCAAACAAGAGAACGTCGAAGTACCGAAGTCATGGTCGGTGCTCGCGACGAAGGTTGTCGTCTCCAAATATTTTTACGGCGAGCAGAACACGAGCGAGCGCGAGACGAGCGTCAAGCAACTCATTCATCGCGTCACGCGGACGATTGCCGATTGGGGTGTGGCAGATGGCTACTTCACCAAGGAGCAGGGCGAAGTTTTCTACGATGAACTGACCTGGCTCTGCGTGAACCAGCATGGCGCGTTCAACTCGCCGGTGTGGTTTAACGTCGGGCTGTATCACGAGTACGGCGTCGGCAAGGCATCCACGAAAGGCAACTGGTTCTACAATCGCAAGACGAAGAAGGCCGAGCGCGCGAAGACCCAATACGAATATCCCCAGGGCAGCGCATGCTTCATTCAGAGCGTGGACGACAACATGGAAAGCATCATGCACCTCGCTTACAGCGAAGCGATGCTCTTCAAGTTCGGTTCTGGCACCGGCACCGACCTTTCGCCGATTCGTTCGAGCAAAGAAAAACTTTCCGGCGGCGGACGCCCGAGCGGCCCGCTCTCGTTCCTCAAGGTTTACGATCAAGTTGCGAATGTCGTGAAGTCTGGTGGCAAGACGCGCCGCGCGGCGAAGATGAACACGCTGCGTGACTGGCACGGCGACATCGAGGAATTTATCGACTCCAAGCAGAAGGAAGAGAAGAAGGCCTGGGCGCTCATCGAGCAGGGCTACGATGGTTCGTACAACGGCGACGCCTACGGCTCTGTCATGTATCAGAACGAAAACCTTTCCGTCCGCGTGAGCGATGAGTTCATGAACGCCGCGCTCGATGGCAAGGAATGGTGGACGAAGACCGTCACCGGCAAGCCGCTACAAAAGAAGGATGCCTCGGCGCTGCTCGATAAGATCGCGCAAGGCACCTGGATCTGCGGCGACCCCG
>DATHKK010000750.1:0-2032 GCA_035489355.1 Candidatus Limnocylindria bacterium | reverse complement strand
CCGCTGACCCTCCAGTTGAAAAGCCGCAATTAGGAAATTCATTTCCGAAAGCGCCATCCAGCCTGCCCGCCTACTGAAGCTTGTGCGCCACACGCTCGGCTTCGCGCAACGTGTGCACGATATTTTCGCCCAAAACCTTTTTAATGTCCTTGTCCGAGTAGCCTCGGTTCAGCAACTCCTGCGTGATGACCGGGTAGGTTGATACGTCCGTCCGCCAATTCCACGGGCACCTGGCTCACGCCGTCGTAGTCGCTGCCGAGTCCCACGTGATCAATGCCCGCCACCTTCACGATGTGGTCAATGTGATCCATAAGGTCGCGCACCGTGCCGGAAGCCATCGGATTCTCGCGGCGCCACTGCCTCATCGCGCGCCGATAGTCTTCGTCCTTCGGGAACTTCGTCCGCATTTCGCGCGACACGCTAAACATGTTGGTCATGGCGCGGGCCGATTCAGGCACGACGAAGCCAGAGAAGAAATTGACCATCACCACACCACCGTTGGTCGTGATGCGGCGCAATACATCGTCCGGCACGTTGCGCGGATGCGGCGCGATGGCGTAGGCGGATGAATGCGATGCGATAATGGGCGCTTTCGAAACATCCAGCGCGGCGTGCATCGTCTCCGCCGAGACGTGAGAAATGTCCACGAGCATGCCGAGGCGGTTCATTTCGGTGACCACTTGCCGGCCGAAGTCAGTCAAGCCGCGGCATTGAGGTTCGTCCGTGGCGGCGTCGGCCCAGCCCACGTTGTCCGCATGAGTCAACGTGAGATAACGCACGCCGAGCGCGTGATACATTCGCAGCGTCGCGATCGAGTTCTCAATACAATGCCCGCCTTCGATGCCAATCAGGCAGGCGATTTTGCCGCGCTTGCGGGCGCGCGTGATGTCATCAGCCGTGAGCGCGAGGGCGAATGTTTCGGGATAACACTGGACCATGCGGTGAATGAGATCGATCTGCTCCAGCGTTTGCCGCGCTGCGCCGCCCGTTTTCATCGTGTGCGGCGGAACGTAGGCGACGAAAAACTGCGCGCCGACACCGCCCTCGCGCAGCCGTGGAATGTCCGTGTGAAAATTTGTCGTGAGCTTCGCGATGTCGAATTTCTCGAACGACGACGCGCCTTTCTCCCGCAACTCCCACGGGAAATCGTTGTGGCCATCGAAGACAAGTGCGCTGCGATGCAGCTTGAGCGCGCGCGGAGTGACAGTCATCGTCGCGGCGTGCGTGTCTAAAGCGACGGTGAATGAGAGCGTGAAAGCCAGAAGCAAACAGAACGACTGCGGCGTGCGAACAAAGTGAAACGACTTCACCTGCGTTTGATATTCACGCACGCGGGAAAAAGCCACGGATTTCCGAGCGGACGGAGCGTTCCGCCCGAGGAGAAAGCGCTATCCTGAGAGGGTAGCCGGAAGGTTCGATCGACATAAGCGCAATGCGGGGACGTTTTCACAGGTAAGCTCATTAAACCGTATTGGAGGTTTCCGCTGAACGAATCTCTCTAAATCCCAGAACGAAATGAGTCCGGCTCAACCATGTTTCAAAAACTCTCAGCGAATGCATTCTCGCAATCGCTAAAATTCGTTCTCTGTTAGTCTTAGTAATTCGATGGCCTAAATAGATGGCCTTGATCGCTTCCGCAGAAAAAGGGCACAGAAATATCTTCACGCCATTTTTTTCTTCTGATTCGCATCGGTGCAGGAAGCGAACAATTCTGTACTCTGATTCGTATGCCCAATCAGCGCCTTTGACCTGATATGCATACGAGGTGCTTTTCGATTTACCGGGGTCGTAAATAGGACGAGTCGGCGAGTAACTGATTCGGACGAGTTTTCCAAGCTCTTGAAAGGATGGCTGTTCGATGCTGAATTCTATTAGAAATCCTTCGTGACTGGCAGCGTAATGAGCCCACATCAGCAAGCTGTTGCTGACAGTTGATAGACATAGCACACCAAATTGGTCTCCCAACTGGGTCAGTTGATCCTGTAGAAAGGCAGTAAAAGGTTCAGCATCTGCAATCATCTGTTTTAAGACG
>DATHKK010000749.1:0-5799 GCA_035489355.1 Candidatus Limnocylindria bacterium | reverse complement strand
CATAGAAACTACAGCGAGCGCTGGTAGCGCGGGTTGGTCACGCAGACCTTTCCCAGTGCGCCGCTCAACGGGTCCGCATCTTCCGTGCTAAAGCCGAGATGCGAATGACGCCGCCAGCCTTCGGCATGCGTGAAGCGCCGCGACAGTTTGCCGACCGCGCGCGATGCGTCTTCCATGGCTTGCAGGTAGGAATTCATCCCCTGACTCACGTTGAGCCATTCCTGCTGCGTGCGATGCTCTGCCAGGGCGGCAAGCTTCGTGGCGTGAACGGAACTCGTGTTCACAAATAACTCGGCGGGAACTTTGCGGCGCAACCCATCGCACAGTCCATGCGGCATGGCGTGGTACACCGTCACGTCCCCTTCGATGGCGCGGCGCTTCGGTGTGGTGACGAAGTTTAGCATCCCGCGCGCGAACGCCGCCGTGACCGCAAGGCGCGAGGTGTTCATGTGGTCTTCCATGTAATCCTGCGGCGAATGCGTGAGGACGATGGACGGTTGCACATCGCGAATCACCGCCGCCACGCGGCGCAGGAGCTTGAGGTCGTAGAAGATTTCCAGATCGTCCGCGATGGGCGGATGAAAATGCGCGCCGAGAATTTTCGCCGCGCGCTTCGCCTCCGCGAGCCGCAGCCGCCGCGTCGTGGCCGCGTTGTGGCGCGCGCTGCCGCAGTGGCCGGTGGAGAGATTGAAGTAGTGGATTTCCCAGCCGCGCGTTTTCAGCAACAGGAGCGTGCCCGCCATCATGAACTCGATGTCGTCCGGGTGCGCGGCGATGGCGATGGCGGAATTCATGCACTATCCAAAGCTTTCTCTGCGTCATCGGCGGCAAAACGGGCGTGGGCGCAGAGTGCCTTTGCTTTCGTTTGTGCTTCAGTAGCCCTTCGTTCGAGGCGCTTTGCTACAGCTGCGTTTTTAGTGGCGTTGGCTTTGTGTGTGGCGGCCTTTTCGATGGCGGCGGGCGCTGCGGTGGGCGACGCATTAGCAGCGCGTGTCTCAAGCAACATGACCTCGAAATCGCCTTTGGCGGCTTGGAGATTGCCCTCCAACGCGATAGTCATCGCGCAATCAGCGGCATGGGAGTAAGCGTCTGTGGCGAAGACGTAAAGGGTTGAGGTCGTCTTGTAAACGGCAGTGGCGGATTTGTAGAGGTGGTCAGTGCGGCTGAGGGCGGTGAACGCCTTAGAAAGTCGGTCAAATGCAACAGTGAGGTTCTCAATTGCTGTGGTGTGAGCATCTAGGTCTGCGTCAGTGTATGGGGCGAAGTCGGCGGGGTCGGAGTAACTGGCGATCTCCTCGTTGTATGCGTCGGCGTCGTGAGGGGAACGTGCTGCCATCAAGATGGTGTAGCGGTGGTTTGCTCGCGTCGAGTGCATCTCACACTTGGCGTATTCAGCGTCGAAGGCGTCACTCGCTGCGCTGAAAAGGTCACGACTGGCAGTAGCGATTGGATCGGGCTCAGGCACAGTGAAGAGTGCTCTCGATGACTCTTGAAAGTTAATTAGCCGTTCACACCCTCACCGTTTTCCCCGTCGCTGCCGACTTGTCCGCTGCGAAAATGATTTCGTGCGTCTTCATCGCGTCGTCGAGGCTGGTGAGCGGCATGTGCTTGTTCTTCGCCAGCGCGTCGAAGAAGGCGGCGAATTGCGTGGTGTAGGGATGGTCCGACACGTCGCCGGAATCGAGCATCTTCATAGAGAGACTGCTCCAGGCGTTCTTGTTCAGGCCGCCGAGTTTCGTGGAGTGGAACTTGTTGTCGAGCAGGCTGCCATGGCTGCCGACGAGATGCGTGTGGAAGTAGTAGGGCTGAAGGCAGTCCACGATGGCCGCGCACTTGCCGATCTTGCCGCTCTTGAATTTCAAAATCGTGACGCTCGACGTGGTGTATTCGTAGGGCTTGAAAATATCGCTCTTCGATTTCGTGTCGTAACTCGTCACTTCCGCGACGTCGTTGCCCATGCAGAGCAGCAGCGCATCGAGCGCGTGACAGCCGGCCGTGAGGAGTGCGGAGCCGCCGGCGTCCTTGCGCGTGTTCCAGCGGAACTGGCCGTACCACGGTCCGATGCCGTGGTAGTAATCAATCTCGCCGTAGTGCAAGTCACCCAGCAGTCCTTGATCGATGACGGACTTCGTCGCGAGGAATTGACTCGAGAAGCGGCACTCGAAGCACACGCAGGTTTTGACATCGGCGGCGTCAACCGCCCGCTTGATCGCGAGGCAGTCCTTCCACGAAAGGGCCAGCGGTTTCTCGATGATGATGTGTTTTCCCGCCTTGGCGGCGGCGATGACTTGTGCGGTGTGTTGATAAGGATAGCTGCAAACCGAAACGGCATGGAGGCTCGGGTCCGCGAGCATTTCATCGAGGTCAGTGTAAGTGCGGATTGGGCCCCCATGCTTGGCACTCACCTCGGCGTCGTTGAGCGGGCGCGACGAATAAATCGCGGTGACCTGTGCCTGGGCGCTGGCGTTGATGGCAGGGATGTGCGCGCTCGCGACCCAGCCGTAACCGATGATGCCGACGTTGTATTTCTTCACAGTCATGCGTTTGAAATTTCGAGGAACTGCACACGTTTTTGCGGGATGCGTCAATGCCGGTGCTCTCGCGGAGCGCGAAACTCCAAATCCCAAAACCAAACACCAAACACCAAATAAACTCCAAGCTCAAACTCCAACAGCAAGGCGTTGTGTTTGAAGGGATGATCTCCCGGTTCGGAGTTCCGCGAACTTGGCTGTTGAAACACGGCGGCAAACACTTTACGAAACGACGCGTGACTCCAATCCAACGCTTACGTGCGCGACGCTTTTTCTATCTCACAACGTTCCTTGCTGCCACCGCCACCGGGTTTGCCGCGGCTGAATGGAAGCCCGCTGCCGGGCCGCTCATGACGAGATGGGCGAAGGACGTTTCGCCGAAAAAACCGCTCAATGAATATCCGCGCCCGCAGTTCGTGCGCGAGGATTGGCAAAATTTGAACGGGCTGTGGGACTACGCCATCACCGCCAAGGACGCGCCCACGCCGACCCAATGGCAGGGTAATATTCTCGTGCCGTTCCCGATCGAATCGGCGCTGTCGGGCGTGATGACGAACGTGAGTGAGAACCAACGGCTTTGGTATTTGCGCAAGTTCGAGATTCCGCGCGGCTGGCGTGGGAAGCGCGTGCTGTTGAATTTCGGTGCGGTGGATTGGGAGACGGCCGTGTGGATAAACGGCAAAGAATTCGGAAAGCACCAAGGCGGCTACGATGCGTTCAGTCTCGACATCACCGACGCACTGAAAGCGAAAGGCGAAAACGAAATCATCGTGAGCGTGTGGGACCCGACGGACACCGGCCCACAGCCGCGCGGCAAACAAGTGCGCAAGCCCGGCGGCATCTGGTACACGCCCGTGAGCGGCATTTGGCAGACGGTGTGGCTGGAGCCGGTAAGTGAAATACGCATTGAGCGCCTTCAAATCACGCCAAATCTTGATCAAGAATCGGTCACGATCGAAACGATCTTTCTTCCCGCGCCGATGATAACCGAACTGAGAGCGGAAGTGACGGACGGATGGCGAACTATCGCGGAAGGAACACTCAAGTATGAGCAGCCGGTAGGAATTCATGGTTCGGTTCGCGGAACCATCTCGCTTAGAATCCCACGTCCAAAAGCATGGTCACCAGAATCGCCGCACCTTTATAAATTGAAACTGGAGCTCAAGCGCATCGGCAAAACAGGGAAAAAGGTCGATGAGGTCGAGAGCTACTTTGGCGTGCGCAAAATCTCCATGGCGCGCGACGACAAAGGCCGGCTGCGCATGCAGTTGAACAACACGAATTACTTTCAACTCGGCCCGCTCGATCAGGGTTGGTGGCCCGATGGCCTTTACACCGCGCCGACGGATGAGGCGCTCCGCTACGACGTCGAGATGACGAAGAAGCTCGGGTTCAACATGGCGCGCAAGCACGTGAAAGTGGAACCGGCGCGCTGGTATTACTGGTGCGACAAACTCGGCCTGCTCGTCTGGCAGGACCTCCCGAGCGGCGACAAAAGCGCGCGATGGAAGGGTCCGAGCGGCTACGATGGCGAAGAAATGAAGCGCACGCCGGAGTCCACGGCGATTTACGAGCGTGAACTGAAGGCGATGATCGACGGACTTTACAACGTGCCGAGCATTGTCGTGTGGGTGCCGTTCAACGAGGGATGGGGACAGTTCGACACCGTGCGCATTCTGAATCTCACCAAGCGACTAGATCCGACGCGCCTCGTCGATGGCCCGAGCGGCGGCAATCATTTTCCCGCGGGCGACATCATCGATCATCATCAGTATCCCGGCCCGGGCGCACCGGCGGCGGTGACGGATCGCGCGATGGTGCTTGGCGAGTTCGGCGGGCTCGGTTTGCCGATCAAAGGCCGCACGTGGCAGTCAGAAAAGAATTGGGGCTATCGCAGCTTCACCAACTCGGAAGCGCTCACGAAGAATTACGTGGGTTTGATTCGCAAGCTCCAACCGATGATCGAACAGCATGGTTTGTCCGCCGCGATCTACACGCAGACGACAGATGTGGAAGTGGAAGTGAACGGCCTCATGACTTACGACCGCGCAATCGTGAAGATGCCGATTGAGACAGTCGCCAAGGCGAATCGTTTTCAATTCCCGCCCGAGCCGACGCAGAAAGTTCTATCGCCGACCGCCGCGCAACACATCGGCGCGACGTGGCGCTACACGACGGAGAAACCGAGTGTGGACTGGTTGAAGCCCGAGTTCGACGCGAGTTCATGGAAAGAAGGCCGCGCCGGTTTCGGCACGCCTGGCACGCCCGGTTCCATCATCGGCACCGAGTGGAAGACGACGGACATCTGGCTGCGCCGCGAGGTCGACGTGAAGGGAAATCCTCGGGAGCTAAAAGTCATGATGAATCACGACGAGGACGCAGAAGTTTACATCAACGGTGTGTTGGCCGTGAAAGCAGCGAGACACATCGGTGAGTATCAGGAGTTTGATGTTGCGCCCGGGGCGGTGAATTCGTTGCGTGAGGGAAAGAATGTGATTGCCGTCCACTGCCATCAGACGACCGGCGGACAATACATCGACGTCGGCGTGATCGAGCTGGAGCCGATGAGGCAATAGGTGTGGAGTGAAGTGCAGCTTCCGACGAAGAGGCAAATCGAAACAAGGTGGGGCGGCGCTGTCCTCAGCGCGCCGCCCACGATAACCCAATTGCCCAACTGAGTTCGTCGCCCGGCGCGCTGAGGACAGCGCCGCCCTACCAGATAGCAAATTATCAGCCTGCCGCCGCGCTGGCTTCGTTCGTCTCCATCTCGGCGAGTTTGGTCGCGGCGGCTTCCCATTGCGCGGTTTTCGCCGCGAGGTCGTCCACGACTTCCATCAGCTCGCGATTGATCTGCTGGGCGCGTCCGCCGGCGTAGCTCTCGGGTTGCTCCAGTTCGGCGGCGAGTGTGGCCTGACGTTTCTCGAGTTCCTGAATTTCCTTCTCGTACTCGCGCACGATCTGATGTTGGGCGCGCTGTTCCTTGCTGCGGGATTGGCGTTTCTCGGCTTCGAGGCGCTTCTGTTCTTTGCGGGATATCTCGGGCGGACGCGAGGCTTGCGGGCGCGTGGCACCGTTGCCGGAAGGATCGCTGCCCGCCGTGAGACCCGCGCGTTCTGATACCGGTTTGGTTTTCTCCAGATAATAATCGTAGCCGCCGGGATAACGATGGATGCGTCCGAGCTTCACGTGAACAACCTGCGAAGCAATCGCGCGGATGAAATACACATCGTGGCTGATGAACACGAGCGCGCCCTGGAATTGTTGCAGC
>DATHKK010000748.1:0-7018 GCA_035489355.1 Candidatus Limnocylindria bacterium | reverse complement strand
CAAGCGCAGCCTGCCAGGTGTTGAAAATGTTTTCCGTGAGCGCGAGTGAGTTGGAGGTGAAACCGGCGCGCAGAACAGCGTCTCGCACCAGCGGGCGTTGCCGAACGATCCATGGCGCGGCGGGACGGTTCGCCAGTTGATTCTGTGGATTCGGCCAAACGCTCGTCGGCAATGTGACGCGAGTGAACAAGCCATTTGAAACAGCGAGGGAAAGAGCGGTTTCGGTTTCACGCAGACGCTGTATCATTTCTGCTTCATCACGCGCGGCCATCAACACCCACAGCGGCTCCTGGGCTTGGTTGAGTTGATGTTTGATTTCCTCCACGGCGGTGTAAGCGGGGCTGTTCTTCGGCCGCAACGCATCAGGTGAATTATCGAAACCAGGTCGCCAGACGGTGAGGATCGCAACGCACACCACGAGCAGCGCGAACGTGCTGAACCAAGGCCAGCGCAACTTGGGAACGAGGGGCGATGAGTGAGGCACGGTTACAGTGGAACTCGATGACACTTCGCGCTGGCGTATTAGTGGCGGCAAATATCCATAGAGCATCACGACGGCGGCGAGGGCGATGCCGATGGCCACGAGCGTGCCGAGTTGTCCGAGACCAGGAAGTCCGCCGAGATTCAACACGAGGAATGCGCCACAGGTCGTGACTGCCGACCAAAGGATTCCTGGCCCGGCCAGCTTACGGATTTCACGGTGCGAGATCTCGGGATGACTGCGGGATTCCTGGTAAAGCACGATTCCAAAATCTTCCGCCAGCCCGAGCAGAATGGAGGCGAACCCCAGGCTGATGATGTTCAACGTGCCGAAAACGAGACCACCGATCGCTATCGTGCCGGCGAGGATCAGCAGCAACAAAGCGGTGAGCCAAAGGAGCGGTTTGATCCGCCGGTGCGTGGCGTAAAACAAAATGGCGATGACGATCAGCGTCGCGCCGGAGGGGCCCGCCATGTCCTGCTCCATGCCGCTTGAAATTTCCGACACGAACGCGGGACCACCGGTGTAACGCACGTGGACCTTGTCGCTGATCGCGGCGGTGCGCAGCGCGTTCGTGACGACGACTTTCACCTCGTTCAGCCATCGGCTGCATTTGCGATAGTCCGAGATGGCCGGCTTCGCTTCGACGAAGACGATGCGGAAGGTTCCGTCGGCGGAAGAGAAAAATTCACCGCCGTCGCCGAAGCCATTGCCGCCGAACGAAACGGCTGCAGGCAATTGCGTCAGGTTGAATGGATCGTAGCCGCGGCGCGCCAGGTCCTGCGGAGAGAGCGAAGTCGTCAGCGCCTCCTGCGCCTCGCGCAAGACGGTGGGCAAATTCGCGGGCAGGAAGCGATTGGTCAGCGCACTGAAAACCTCCGGCGGTTGATTGAACCAAAGATAGGCCATCAGTTCCGCGGACTGCCCCGGCTTCTCCAGCCAGAGCGGCTGCCAGATGACTTGCGTCGCGAGATTCGTGGCTGCGCGCAAGGCGAGTGCGAGGGTGCGCGCGGCGTTCTCGGATTGCTCCGCGTCATCGGACTTCACTGTGATGATCAGCTCACGCGCATTGGCGAAGTGGGCTTGATACAGCTTGAGGCCGCGCACAACGGGGTAGTTGTCGGGCAACAGATTCATGACCTCGACATCGAGACGCAGGCGCGCAAAGCCGAAACCGATCGGCACGAGGAGCAACAGCCAAAGCCAGTGGCGGGAGAACTTCATTCGTTCAAGAATCCAGAAATCATTTCGCCCGTCGTCGGATTCTCCAACGTGAAGCCGTGAGATTCAGTCTGCGCAAACTTCAGCGGCACCGGAGGCGTCGTTCCATTCAAGGCGCGGGCGAGATGAATCCAGAGCAAGCGCGGCGTGGGTGTACCCTTGCCGCTGAAGCGGCGCTGTTGTGGGACGAACTCGATCTGCCAAGACTCGCCACTGGTTTGCACGGTGACGAAAGGCAGAGGGGCCTTGGTCATCTGCAACACCGTGCGGCCACCGGTGTGCGTCGCGAAAAAAATTTCACCGGCGATCTCCGGCACGTCCTGCCGGCTGCGCCAAAGCGCCTGGCCTTGATAAAGCGTCCAGCCGGGTTCAGAAAGATTGACCGCTGGCAGTGGTGGAATGGTTCGGCAGGAGACGGCGTACATCGCGAGGAAGAGAACACTCGCGAGACGCAACACACCACGGATCTGTTTCGAGGAATTCATCCGACCTTGCGCGCAATAAACTCGCGTTCGCGCGCGCCGTCGAGAAATTCCGCGAAGGGCTAGGTTAGACGAAAGGTCTCGCCAATGTCGCGGAGGGCGATGCGGTCGTGGGCGATGGATGCTTCGAGGCGTTCCATCGGCTGAGTCGTGCCTTCTTCACCGAGGCGGAAGGTTTTGAAATGAACGGGCAGCACTTTTTTAGCACCCGCGTCGTTCAACATCTTGACCGACTCCTCCGGGGTGCAATGACATTTCTTGAACGGCAGATAAGACCCGATGGGCATGATCGCTAAATCAAAGCGGCCCTTGCTGCGGATAAGCTGGAACTTGTCGGTGATGGCCGTGTCGCCGCCGAACATGATCTTTTTTCCTTCGCGCTCGAGAATGTAGCCGTTGAAGCCGCGTTGCTTGTCGTGCCGCCAGCGCGCGCCCCAGTGATTCACCTCAAACGCTTCGACACGCACATCACCATGCGCCGTCTTGACCATCGTGGATTCATTCCAGCGCAGTTCGCTGACGTTCTTCCTGAACTTCATGTTCTCAAACAGATCGAGCGTGGAGCCGGCGGTGATGGCCTTGGGCGCCGAAGAAAATTCGCGCAGCGTAGGCATGTCGAAATGATCCATGTGCGCGTGCGAAAGCAGCAACAAATCGATCGGCGGCAATTCTTCCAATGAAAGGGGTGCGGCCACAATCCGCTTGGGCCCAATCGTCGCGAATCCGATATCAGCGCCGATGCGCGGGAAAAACGTTGGGTCGGTGAGAATGGTCAGCCCATAGAAATTGACCAGCACGGTGGCGTGGCCGAGCCAGGCAACGTTGATTTCGCGGTCGCTCCAGTTAAGCGGCGTCGGCTTGTTCTTCGACGGTGCAATGGAACGCGCCGTTTCCTGAATGGCTTGCCGCACAAAGCGCGCGCTGGCGTCGGTGGACAAGGAAAACCAAGTGCCCGCTGTAGCTGCGGTTGCAAGACCAACGAACTTGCGGCGCGTTAACTTCAGCTTTTTCGATTCGGTTTTTTTCAAAGGGATTGGCGCGGATAATAACTCACGATTCATCCCTAGCAATAGCGGCCCGATGATTCGATGAGTAAAATCCCCGATGCATCGGGAGGACTGCACGAAAAGAGAAGTTCGACTTCGGGTTCTACCGTGGTACACACACGCCGTGCGTGATTCCGGAGCAGCAACGTGGAAGCAAATCAGCAGCGGCAAGCAACTCGTATTGATTGCGGGACCCTGCGTGATCGAGAGCGAAGAGCTTTGTCGCGAAGTCGCGCTCACCGTCGGCAAGCTCTGTCGCAAGCTGGGCATCACCTACATTTTCAAGGCGAGTTACGACAAAGCGAACCGCACTTCGAGCAAATCGTTTCGCGGGCCGGGAATTGAAAGCGGCCTGGCGGTGCTCGCGGATATTCGGGCGCGGTTTGGTTTGCCGGTGTTGACGGATGTTCACACAGAAGAGCAAGCGCAGCTCGCAGCGGCCGCGGGCGTGGACGTCTTGCAAATTCCCGCGTTCCTCTGCCGGCAAACGGATTTGATCCACACCGCCGTGCGCACGGGAAAAATCGTGAACATCAAGAAGGGACAGTTTCTTTCGCCGCAGGAGATGAGTCAGGTGGTGAGCAAAGCGGAGGAAGCGGGCGGCGACAAGCTGATGCTGACCGAGCGCGGCACGACCTTTGGCTACAACAATCTCGTGTCGGATATGCGCGCGATTCCGATCATGCGACGGCTGGGATTTCCGGTGATTTTTGACGCGACGCACTCGGTGCAGTTGCCGGGCGGCGGCGGTGACAAGTCGAGCGGGCAACGGGAATTCGCGCCAGTGCTGGCGCGCAGCGCGATTGCGGCGGGGGCGGATGGCGTGTTCATTGAGACGCATCCGAATCCTGACAAAGCCATGAGCGATGGGCCGAACATGGTGCCGCTCGACGAGATGGGTGACTTGCTCCGAACGTTGCTGCACGTGCGGGAGGCAGTGCAGTGAAGAAAGTCCGAGGCTCGAAGTCCAAGCTACAGAGTCGAACATCGCCGCCAACCCTGGCTTCGCGGCTCAAGCGCGTGCGCCTTCTGCTCACCGATGTCGATGGCGTTCTCACCGATGGCAGCATCTTCATCACGAGCGACGGCGAGTTTAAACAATTCAGCATCCAGGATGGGCTGGGCATGATCATCCTGCGGAGGTGCGGCATCAAAGTCGGTTGGATCTCGGCGCGGCCTTCCATCATTACGACGAAACGAGCGGAAGAATTGAAGGTGGATTTTCTCAGCCAGGAGCGAGGCAGCAAAGTGATCGCGGCGGAAAATATTTTGGCGCAAGCAGGGTTGAACTGGGCGGAGGTCTGCTACATCGGAGATGATGTCGTGGACTTGTGTCTGTTGAAACGCGCGGGCGTTGGAGTCGCCGTGGCCAACGCCATCGATGAAGCCAAAGCGGCCGCCCATTACGTCACGAAGGCGCGCGGCGGCTACGGCGCAGTGCGCGAAGTGGTGACAATGATTTTGAAAGCGCAGGGAAAGTGGACGCAACTTGTGCGTGATTACACCGAGTGAAACGAGGCCGTGGCATGCAATGGCTGGTCTGGCTGGCAACTCCCGCAGTGGCCCTATGCCTCGTGATCTTCGCGCGCGCGCAGACCGCGATGTTCAAAGGCGGAACGGATTTCCGGCTACCTTTGGAATATCATCCAGCGAGCAACGGCGTGGTCCGGTTGAAAACTCTTTTGACGGGCGCAAAGTTTCAAACGGTCAGCAACAGCATCAGCGTCATTACGCTCACGCGACCGAGGATTGAGAATTATCGCGAGGACGGCACGACGCTGATATGGACGGCAATTTCCCCTGAGTGCATCGTGAACACTGCCACGCGACAGGTGAGCGGGCCGACCAATATTTTTTTTCGCACCGCGGACAATCGCCACTACCTCACCGGCGTGGGATTCCTTTGGCAACAGAGCAACAGCGTGCTTATTCTGTCGAACCAGACGTTCACGTGGATCGACAGGCAGGACTTGAGCAGTTCACCCGGTGAATCGAAAGACGGCAAAATGAAATTACCTTTGGCTTGGTCGCTCATTGCGACCGTGAAATTAACCGCGGCGGAAATCGAACTGCCGCCGGCGAAGCCGGGGCTCACGATCCAGTCGAGTAACATCCTTTTCGATCTCGTGAGTAATTCCATTCTCTACAGCAATAACGTTGTCGTTGTGGACAAGCCGCTGGGCACGAATCAACCGGAAACAATCATCACCTGCAATTGGGCCACCGCCAAAAGAAGCGCCGCCGGCATGGAAGAAATTGTCGCGTACGAGAAAGTGACGATTGACCAGGGCGACAAACACGCACGCGGCAATCACGCCATCTACACCGCGACAAACGAACAACTCGTGCTGACCGGCAGCTTCAGCGCAGAAAACCCGCTGCCCCATCTGTATCTTTCTTCCTCTGGAGTCACGCAAGCGGCAGTGCGGATCATTTACGATCGAAAAAACAATACGATTCGAGGCGAAGGCGAGGCGATCATGACCGTTCCTGCATCCGCCCTGAAATCCGGTTCCACCACCAACCCGAACGGCGCGAGGAAGATTTTTCCCTGATGTCCCTCGTCCGTACCGAGCATCTGGTTAAGGAATATCGCGGCCGCCGCGTCGTGGATCGCGTTTCCATTTTCGTCGAGCCAGGCGAGATCGTCGGACTGCTCGGCCCGAATGGCGCGGGCAAAACGACGACGTTCAATATGGTCGTGGGCGTGGTCCGTCCCGACGAAGGCACCGTGCAATTCCAGGACACGGACGTAACGCGCAAGCCGATGCACCAGCGTGCATGGCTAGGCATGGGTTATCTCACGCAGGAGCCGTCCGTCTTTCGCAAGCTCACCGTGGAGCAAAACATTTTGGCCATCCTCGAGACATGCAAGATGAACCGGGCCGAGCGCGACGTGCGCCTCAAGTATTTGCTCGATGAACTCGATCTTGCGCGCTTGGCGAAGAGCCGCGCTTACACGTTGAGCGGCGGAGAAAAGCGGCGCTTGGAAATCACGCGCGCTCTCGTCACGAGTCCCAAGCTGCTGATGCTCGATGAGCCGTCCGCCGGCATCGATCCGATTGCCGTCTATGAGGTGCAGAAGATCGTGCGCAAGTTGAAGGAGCGCGGGCTGGGGATTTTGATCACGGACCACAACGTGCGCGAAACGTTGAAACTGGTGGACCGCGCGTATCTCATACACAAGGGCGAAGTTGTTTATGAAGGCACGGGCGAAGCGATGTTGAACGATCCGAAGGCGCGCGAGATTTATCTCGGACCGGATTTCAACATGTGAGGGAGACGCTCGCGTTGCTCGCGCCGGTTCTGCCGGCAGACAGTGCTCCACGGAGTGTCGCTCCCACCCGGATGTGCATACCGAAGAATCTCCTCCTCTTCATCTTGTTCGTAATCTTAATCTCCCCGCGCCATGCAACGCGATCTTGTTACCGTCGAACGCTTTTACACCGATCATGCCGATCCGCTGCAGCTCAAGCTCGTGGCCGGCGCCGGCGGATTGAAGCGCTTCATCCGCGAACCGACGGTTAACCGTCCCGGCCTGGCGCTCGCGGGCTTCACCAAATACTTCGCGAACAAACGCGTGCAGGTGATGGGCAACGCGGAGTGTCACTTTCTCAAATCCTTGTCGGAAGAGGAACGGGAAGCGCGCTATCGCCAACTGCTCACGTACAAGATTCCCTGCCTCGTCTTCAGCCGCGGCTACCACCCGGACAAGGTGCTCTTGCGCATCGCCGAAGAGAAGGACGTGCCGGTGTTCAAGTGTCCGCTCATCACCATGAAGTTCATCA
>DATHKK010000747.1:0-4093 GCA_035489355.1 Candidatus Limnocylindria bacterium | reverse complement strand
CAGCGCCGCAATACCGAATTGCTGGAACATGTGCAGCCCGGCGATTTGATTCGCTATGGTCTGATTCCCGAATTTGTTGGCCGCCTCCCGGTCGCTGGCGTGATGAACGATTTGGACAAAGGTGCGCTTGTAAAAATCCTTACCGAGCCGAAAAACGCTCTGCTCAAGCAGTACCAGCGGCTCTTTGAATTTGAAAATGTGCGGTTGCGCTTTACCGACGACGCTCTCGAGACCGTGGCAGAGTTAGCACTTCAGCGCAAGGTCGGCGCGCGCGGCTTGCGAATGATCCTCGAAGACCTCATGCTGGAACTGATGTACCACCTCCCGATGCAGCGGAAGGTGCGCGATTTCGTCGTCACCGCAGAAATGGTCCGCACGCGCGAAATCAATTGGAGCTTGCTCGAGAAGGCCGGCTAACGGCAAGTTCGCAGGCAGCAGTTCATGATCTTTGGACTTTGATTTCAGATTTCTGAGGCAGGGCGCGCCGATTTGTAGGTTGCGAGTAGTGAATTCCAGGGGCTGTAATGTTCAATCGTGAAAAACAGGAATTAAAGCGCGTGCCGATGATGCCGGTGCGCGACATGGTCATCTTCCCGCAACAGATGACTCCGTTCATCGTGGGAAGAGAAGCCAGTGTCCGTGCGCTTGAAGAGGCTCTGACCGGCGACAAGAAAATCTTCCTGTCTACGCAGCATGACGCGTCGATCGACGACCCCAAGCCCGAGGAAATTTACGCAGTCGGCACGCTCGCCAACATCGTGCAAAGCGTCAAGCTACCCGACGGCAACATTAAGGTTCTGGTCGAAGGCGTAGAACGTGCCCGGGCGCTTTCCATCACCGCCGAAGACGGTTTTTTCCGCGCGAACGTCCGCCTGCTTAACGCGCGCGTCGAGGATTCGCCGCAGGTCAAACAAATCGTCGAGAAAGTCACGGGCCTCTACGAACAGTTCATCAAGCTTTCCCAAAGCCTCAATTACGACACCATGATCGCGGCTGCCCGCGTGGATGATCCCGCGCGCCTTTCCGACACGATCGCCGCGAACCTGCAGCTCCCGGTCGATGAAAAACAAGATCTCCTGGAGACTGTCGACCCCATGGAGCGGCTGGCCCGGATTGGCGACATTCTCGAAATCGAACTCGAAAAGCTAAACGTTGACCGCAACATCAATACCCGCGTAAAGCGGCAGATGGAGCGCGCACAGAAAGAGTATTACCTCAACGAAAAACTTAAGGCCATTCAGAAGGAACTTGGTCGCGGCGAAAAAAGCGAACTCGATGAACTAAAGAAAAAAATCGATGCCGCAGGCATGTCCAAGGAAGTTCACGAAAAAGCCATTCAAGAACTCAAGCGGCTCGAACTCATGCCGCCCATGTCGGCCGAATCCACAGTCAGCCGCAACTATCTCGAATGGCTGCTCGCTGTGCCCTGGAAGAAAAAATCCAAGGAAATTCGGGACATCAATGCCGCCGAAGAAATCCTGAACAAGGAACACTACGGCCTTGAAAAAGTAAAAGAACGCATCCTCGAATTCCTCGCCGTGCGGCAGCTCGTGAAAAATCCCAAAGGCTCAATTCTCTGCTTCGTCGGACCGCCAGGCGTCGGCAAGACCTCGCTCGCCATGTCTATCGGACACGCCACGGGACGCAAGTTTGTTCGTGTTTCCCTCGGTGGCGTACGCGATGAAGCGGAAATTCGCGGCCATCGCCGCACCTATATCGGCGCGCTGCCCGGCCAGATCATCCAAATGATGAAAAAGGCTGGCACCACGAATCCGATTTTCGTGCTCGATGAAATCGACAAAATGTCCACCGATTTCCGCGGGGATCCGTCCGCCGCGCTGATGGAAGTCCTCGATCCAGAATTGAATCACGCTTTCACCGACCACTATCTGGACGTCGAATACGATCTCTCGAAAGTCATGTTCGTCTGCACTGCGAACGTGCTACATACAATTCCGCAGCCGCTGCAGGACCGCATGGAAATCCTGCGTCTTCCGGGCTACACGGAAAACGAAAAGATGGAAATCGCCAAGCGCTTTCTTGTCAAGCGGCAGCGCGAAGCCACCGGCATCACCGAAAAGAACCTTTCCTTCACAGACGAAGGCCTGCTGCACATCATTCGGCACTACACGCAGGAATCCGGCGTCCGCAGTCTCGAGCGCGAAATTCAAAATATTTCCCGCAAGATGGCGCGTAAAGTCGTCACGGAAGGCAAATCTGTCAAAGCCGAAATCGTTCCTGCCAATGTCAACGACTACCTTGGCATCCTGAAATTCCGTGAATTCTGGATTGAGAAGCACAATGAAGTTGGCCTCACAATGGGCCTCGCCTGGACTGAAGTCGGCGGCACCGTTCTCGCCACCGAAGCCACCATCATGGAAGGCAAGGGCCGCCTCACGCTCACGGGAAAACTCGGCGATGTCATGCAGGAATCCGCGCAAGCGGCGCTCAGCTATGTCCGGTCGCGTTCCGCGCAACTCGGCCTGCCCAGAGATTTCTACAAAAATATCGACATCCACATGCACGTCCCCGAAGGCGCCATTCCCAAAGACGGCCCTTCGGCTGGTATCACGATTTGCACTTCGATCGTCAGCGCCCTGACAAAAATTCCCGTGCGCAGAGACGTCACCATGACCGGTGAAATCACACTCCGCGGCAAGGTCCTGCCCATCGGCGGCGTGAAGGAAAAACTTCTCGCTGCCCACCGAATGGGCTTGCGTACAGTCCTGCTTTCGAAGGACAATGAAAAGGACCTGGCGGAGATACCCCAGGAAATCCTCTCTAGTCTCACGATTCACTTTGTAGAGACCATGGATGAAGTTCTTCAGGTTGCGCTGGAACGGCCCATCGTGCCGGTTCAGCATGCCGAGGTTGCGCCCGTTGCGGAAACATTCGCTCCGGTCGCAGAGAAAGACAAAAGTTTGACCAACTAATCAGCGCAGTCTGGGACCCGGCTCACCCTGTGGGCCGTAGTCGGTTCAAGTTTGCAGTGGCCCCTCTCTGCCGCAGGTTGTAGAAAGTCTGGTTTGCCCCACTCTGTCGTTTGTTGTACCCGCCAGTTTGGAGCGCCACCCCGTAAACAATCCGCATCTTCGTTGGCTGTTTCGCAGTCACCCGAGTAGTAAGGTCAATTCTCACAATCAAAACTAGCTAAGGATATATGCCAAAAGAAACAAGCGTTGAAGGTAACAATCAGATCAGTATCAGCCTGGCTGAACTCAAAGAAAAGAACATCACCGATCTCGCCAAAATCGCCAAGGAACTCAACATCCCTGGCGCCAGCGGTATGCGCAAGCAAGAATTAATTTTCCAAATTCTCCGCGCGCAAACCGAAAAGAACGGTCTCATCTTTTCTGAAGGCGTCCTAGAATGTCTCCCCGACGGATTCGGATTCCTCCGCGCGCCGGAATATAACTACCTCCCGGGCCCGGACGATATCTACGTTTCCCCGTCGCAAATCCGCAAATTTGACCTTCGCACCGGCGACACCGTCTCCGGTCAAGTCCGTCCTCCCAAGGACGGCGAACGGTATTTCGCGCTGATCAAAGTCGAAGCGGTCAATTTCGAAGACCCCGAAGTCACGCGCAACAAAATTTTCTTCGATAACCTGACGCCCCTCTATCCACAGGGTCGCCTCAAGATGGAAACCACCAAGGAGAACATGACCGGTCGCGTCCTCGATCTCCTCTGCCCCGTTGGCAAAGGTCAACGCGGTCTCGTCGTCGCCCCTCCCCGTACCGGTAAAACCATGATGCTGCAATCCATGGCCAACTCCATCACTGTCAATCATCCGGAAGTTGCGCTCATCGTTCTTCTCATTGACGAGCGTCCGGAAGAAGTCACCGACATGCAGCGCACGGTCAAGGGCGAAGTCATCAGCTCAACCTTTGATGAAGCTCCTCAGCGCCACATTCAAGTCGCCGAAATGGTGCTCGAAAAGGCTAAGCGTCTGGTCGAACACAAGCGCGATGTCGTCGTTCTTCTCGA
Organism: Candidatus Limnocylindria bacterium; assembly: GCA_035489355.1. GTDB lineage: Bacteria > Verrucomicrobiota > Verrucomicrobiia > Limisphaerales > SIBH01 > JANNGC01. The sequence continues at coordinate 106 of DATHKK010000747.1, read as the reverse complement.
CTCCGTTACGCGTCTGGCACGCGCTTACAACGCCGTCACCCCGCCTTCTGGAAAAGTCCTCTCCGGCGGTATTGACGCCAATGCTCTCCAGCGCCCGCGCCGCTTT
>DATHKK010000746.1:0-4103 GCA_035489355.1 Candidatus Limnocylindria bacterium | reverse complement strand
CGCGCTTGAGCGGCCAAATTCAATTCACCAATCGCCCGGGGCCAGGCTGGGCGAAGGACGAGAGTTTTGTTGATCCACGCGCGCACGGCGTCGGCTCGCTGCCGCACGAGTGGGCGAAGTACCGCGGGTTTTATCGGCACGGAAGCAACGTCGTCTTCAGCTACACCGTCGGAGATGCGGATGTGCTCGATAGGCCGGGGATGGCTGAAGCGAACGGTCGGCCGGTCTTCACACGCGCCTTGGATATTCGAAATCTGCGTAAGCCGCTGACGATGAAAATGTTCGACACGCCACGATCCGACCGAACGCTCAGCATCACGAATTCCATCGTCGTGACGATCGGCGAGGGTGAAATGCGGCAGAGCAAAGGCATCGATCTTCAAACGTTCTGTCGCGGCGGCCCGGCGCTCTGGCCCCAGACGCTCACGACCTCCGGCAAGCGCGGCGATGACTCCGGCGCATTCGCGGTGGACACGATCGCGATTCCCGAAAACAACCCGTGGCGCTCGTGGATGCGGCTGACCGCCCTGGATTTTTTCTCCGACGGACGCGCCGCGGTGACAACTTGGAACGGCGACGTGTGGATCGTTTCCGGGATCGACGACGAATTGAAGAACGTGAAGTGGAAGCGGTTCGCCGTCGGGTTGTTCGATCCACTCGGAATCAAAATTCTGCGCGACGAGGTTTTTGTTTTGGAACGCGGCCAAATCACGCGCCTCCGCGATTTGAACGGCGATGGCGAGGCGGACTTTTATGAGAACTTCAATAGCGATGCCGGCGTCAGTCCGAGCTACCACGCGTTCGCGATGGACCTGCAGGTCGATAGCGCGGGCAACTTTTATTACACCCGCGCGGGCCAGCGGGTGGACACGATTTATCCGTTGAACGGCGGCATGGTGCGCGTGAGCGCGGACGGCTCGCGGGCCGAGTTGATTGCGCACGGTCTGCGCGCAGCCAACGGGATGAGCATCGGACCGCGTGACGAAATCACGTGCAGCGACAATCAAGGCAACTGGATTCCATCGTCGCGGATCAATCTGATCAAGCCGGGTGGGTTCTATGGTTACGTGCCGCACGCGCACGCGACCGATGCGCCGGCAAGTTTCGAAGAGCCGCTCTGCTGGATTCCCCAGAGCATGGATAACTCAAGCGGCGGCCAGGTGTGGGTCACGAGCGAACGCTGGCCGGCGGCGTTGAATGGACATTTGCTGCACACGTCCTACGGCATGGCGGCGCTGTTCGATGTGCTTTTGGAAACCGTGGATGGCGTCGCGCAAGGCGGCGTCGTGAAGCTGCCGCTCAATTTCGATTCGGGCATTCAACGCGCGCGTTTCAATCCTCGCGATGGGCAGCTTTACGTCGCCGGTTTGAAGGGCTGGCAGACCAAGGGCGTGAAAGATGGCGCGCTCCAACGCGTGCGATACACGGGCCAGCCGCTGCGGATGCCCACGGAATTGCACGTGCGCGCGCAGGGAATCGAACTGGCCTTCAGCAATGCGCTCGATCGTGGCGCCGCCGAGGATTTGCAGAACTACAGTCTCGAACAATGGAACTACCGCTGGACGGAAAAGTACGGCAGTGATGATTTCTCCGTGATTGATCCTGAGAAGAAAGGCCGTGACCCCGTGACGGTGCGTTCCGCAAAACTCTCGCCAGACCGGAAACGCGTTCTCCTGGAAATCACCGGCCTCAAACCCGTGATGCAGATGAAAATCAAATTCAATCTCAAGGCTGCGGACGGAGCGCCCGTCGATTGGGAGATCTACAATACTATCAATCGAGTGCCAAAGCAGTGAGCTGAACGGGCTGTTAACTCACCTGCGAGGTGCCGAGCGTTTGCGCGGCGGGGACGTTGTCCAGGCATTCGCGGACGGTTTGCACCAGCGACTGCACCGGATATGGCTTGCGCAGAAGGATCTGGTTGGTTCGCGAATCGGAACGGCGATTGACCGTGTCCGAATCAAAGCCCGTGGAATAAATCACTTTGAGTTGGTCGTTCTCGGCGTGAATGGCTTCCGCCAATTTCCAGCCGCTCATGCCATCGGGCAAAACAATATCGGTGAAGAGCAAACGGATTTCTTCCTGGTGCTGCCGCCAAATGGCGAGGGCCTCGGTAGCCGAAGCGGCATCGTGAACGCCGTAGCCGTATTGTTCGAGGACGCTGCGCGCCAGTTTGCGCAGTGACGCGTCGTCTTCGACCACCAGAATCGTTTCGGTGCCGCCCACCGCGGGCAGGCGAATCAATTTATGTTCGCCGGTTTGCGCCGCTTCGGCCGATGCCGGGAAATAAATCCGGAACGTCGTGCCCTTGCCCGGTTGACTGTTGACTTCGATCCAGCCGCCGTGCTGCTTCACAATTCCATGGACTGTGGCCAGGCCGAGGCCAGTCCCCTTCCCTGTTTCTTTCGTGGTGAAGAACGGTTCAAAGATCCGTTTGAGCGTAGGCTCGTCCATGCCGCAGCCGGTGTCGCTCACGGTGAGGGTCACGTATTCTCCCGCGCGCGCCTCGAAACGCGACGCCGCTTCCGCCTCATTCAACGAAACATTTTCAATGCACACGGAAAGCTCGCCGCCGTCGTTCATCGCGTCGCGGGCATTGATGGCGAGATTCACGATCGCCTGTTCCATCATGCCTGGATCGGCGCGAAGCCACGCGGGTTTGTTGCCGCGTACGAATTTGACCCGCACATCGGCGCCGATCAGCCGGCGCAACATCTTCGTGAGGTTCGCGAGCAAATCGTTCAGGTCGAGCGGGCGCGGTTCCATGATCTGCTTGCGACTGAAGGTGAGCAACTGGCGCGTGAGATTTCCGGCGCGCTCGGCCGCCATGAGGATTTCGTGCAACGGCTCCGCGACCTTCTCCGGCAAATCGCTGCGCATCAGCGCCAGGCTCGTGTAGCCCTGCACCACGGCGAGGAGATTGTTGAAATCGTGCGCCACTCCGGCTGCGAGCTGGCCGATTGATTCAATCTTCTGCGCCTGCCGCAATTGCAACTCGAGGCTCAGCCGGTCCGTGATGTCCTGCGCGTAGGCATGCACGGAAGTGATTTCGGGAATGGGAAAGAACGACCAGGAAATGGTGCGGTCATGGAGCTTCACTTCGCACTCTTGTTTGGCATAGGGAGCGGTGAGGGCGCGGCTCACCATCTCGCTGACATTTTGCGGCAGCAAATCTTTCACGAATTCACAGCGCAGGCTTTGGGTCATTTCCTGCGCCGCTTCGTTCCAGTAAGTGAGCGCGCCGTCCGCGAACAATTCGAGCACGGGATTGGGACTCAACTGCGCGAAGGATGCCTGCTTTTTGATCTCCGCCTGGGAACGCTTCAACTCGTGCAGCAGCTTCGACGTCTCTCGATGACGCTCCTCCGCGACGCGACGCCGCTCCCAATAATAAAGCGCCAGCAATCCCAGCAGCCCCGCCGCACCCATCGACAGGTAAAGCGGCACGCGCGACGGCGGCGGTGGCGGTGGCGGAATAAACTCGACATCCGATGGGCGGCGCAACAGCAACGACAAACCCGCGCTCGCCGCGTTCGTATCGTGGAAGGCGACGCCGACGATCCGGATTTGCCCGCCCTTCCAAAGCCGGTAATTAAATTCGCCCTTGTCCGTCATCAGGAATTCCGGCTTGAACACAAGCGGCGTCTGGCCCGTGCTGTCGCGAACGGAAAACGCCGCCTCCTCGTTGAGCAAAGATGAGCGCACCACTTCCCCGGTCACCTGCACCAATTGCGAAGGGAAACGGCCGCTGCGCAATTCGTGGGTCCAAACTTCGCGCGGCCGCGGCGCCACGCCATTCCGGATCAATCGCACTTCCTGCACGCTCAACTCGTCCGGGCCCAGGACGCCGCGCACTTTGATTTCATCTCCCTCGTCGAAGTTTGGCCGGGAGGATTTGGCGTTGGCCAGGCGCGCGTTTTTGTCGGTCAGACGAAGTCCGCCGGTTTCGTCCTGGAAGTAAGTCACCCATGCGCCGTTGGTCAGGAAGGGACGCAGCGTCAAGACTCCGCGCAGCGTCACGGTTTTTCCCAACGCATCCGGTCGCGCATTGCCATCTTCATCGCGCAAGACGTAATAGACTTCGGTGGCAGGCGTGTCCCGGG
>DATHKK010000745.1:0-15334 GCA_035489355.1 Candidatus Limnocylindria bacterium | reverse complement strand
CGGAACGTGCGCGCGACGCGCCAGGACGATTACTTCTTGATGCGCTACGGCCTCGAAGCAATAATCGGTCGAAGCTGGACGGTCGGCCTGTTCCACCAATACCGCGAAGATATCTCGACGGATAAACGCTTCAGCTTTGACAACAACCAGGTGGGCATTCAGGCCGGCTGGGGGTATTAAATTCATCCGATGAACGTTTGGAAAATTATTTGCAGTCTGGTCCTGGCGCTGTGGTGCGCGAAGGCCGCGAGCGCCGAGACCAATGCCGCGTCCTCAACCGGCGCGACGAACTCGCGCCCGGATTACATCCTGGTCGCGAACGACATCGTGGTCGTGAAGGTATACCAGGAGGACGATCTCGACGCCCGGGTGCGCATCTCCAAGGACGGCTCGATCGTGCTGCCGTTGCTCGGGTCCGTAACGGTCGGCGGCAAAACGCGGGAGCAGGCCGCGAGAATGATTCGTGATTTGCTCGGCGAAAAATATCTGGTCAACCCGCAGATCTCGCTGGACATCGCGGAGTACTCGAAACGCCGATTCACGGTGCTGGGCCAGGTGCAGCGGCCCGGCTCGTTCGAAATGCCCGGCGATGAATCGGTGAACCTGCTCCAGGCGATCTCGATGGCCGGCGGCTACACGCGGCTGGGCGCGGGCAATCGCGTGACGCTCCAGCGTGGGCAAGGGCCCGACAAACAGAGTTTTAAGCTCGATGCGGATTCGATGGCGAAAGACAAAGACGTAAAGATTTTCGAAGTCCTGGCCGACGACACAATCACTGTCGGCGAAAAAATATTCTGATATGCCCGTGAATTCCTCGGCGGCGCGTCCCGCTCCTTCCACCGGATTTGATTTCAAACGCCTTTACCACACGCTCATGGAGCGTCTGTGGCTCGTGGCGACCTGCGTCGTGCTGGCCGTGCTCATCACGGCGGGTTACATCCGCCGTCAGCCCACGCTTTATTCCGCCAGCGCCGTGGTGCAGGTCGAGCAGGACGAAGCGCGCGTGGTGAAGGTGGAAAAATTTCAATCCGAAGATCTGCGCTTTCCCGACGCGCTCCGCACCATTGAGCAAACGCTCAAGAGCCGCACGGTGCTGGAACGGGTCGTCGAGACTTTGAAGCTCACGCAGGATCCGAGTTTTCTCTCGACGAAAGCCGAGCCAACGAAAGACACCGCGGCGGCGATGCTCGACCGCATGGTGGGCGTGCGGTTGCGCAAAGGCACGCGCCTGCTCGATGTGTCGGTGGTGCATCCCAATCCACAACTGGCGGCGACTATTGCCAACACTGTCGTGACGGAATACGTGTCGCAGGGCTACGAGCAAAACGCGGCCGTTTCGGTCGAAGCCACGACCTTTCTCAGCAAAGAAGGACGGCGCTTGCAGCTCAAGCTGGATGAATCGGAAAAGGAGTTGCAGTCATTTCGCGATCGTTCGAAATCGGTGTCTCTCGAAGAGCGCAACGACATCGTCACCGCGCGCCTGAAGGAATTGAACGGCAAGCTCACGGAAGTGAATTCCACCACGCTGCGTTTCAAGGCGGAGCTGGCGCAGGTGGAAAAGCTCGGCACCAACGTCGCTGCGTTGCTGGTCCTTCCGGCCGTGAACGCGGACCCCGTGGTCGGGGAAGCGAAGTCGGCGCTCTCCAAACTGGACAGCGATTTCGCGAGCCTCAAGGGACGTTACAAGGAAGCGCATCCCAAGTATATCCAGATGGTCAGCACGATCGAGACGTGGCGCACGGCGCTCACGAACGCCGTGTTGAAGGTGCCGCAAAGTTTTCGGTCCGCCTATGAAAGCGCGACGGCATCGGAGGCGGCGTTGCAGGAGGAACTTGAGCGGCAAGAGGTGCTCTCGCGCCAGCTCACCAAAGATCTCACCGAGTACCATCGGCTGGCGCGGGACGTGGACGGCAACCGTGCCCTCTACGACGCGGTGCAGCAGCGGCTCAAGGAAGCCACGCTGACCCGCGATTTGAAGCCGAGCAAAGTGCAGTTGAATGCCCGCGCCATCGTGCCCGCCAAACCTTTCTCGCCAAACAAAACGCAGTTGATGATTCGAGGCACGCTCGCTGGAATCGCTTTAGGAGTGCTGCTCGCGCTGGGCATCAACGCACTCGACAGCTCGATCAAAACGGTGGATGACGCGGAAGAATATCTCCATCTCCCCGTGCTCAGTGCGGTGCCGCGCATCAAAGAAAATCAAGGACAGGTATTGGTGATGAGCGCCGATGCCAAATCGCCAGCGGCCGAGGCCTTTCGCACTTTGCGCACCTCGGTGTCGATGTTGGGCCGGGCGGAACATCGGCGGACATTTCTCGTCACCAGCGCGGTGCCGCAGGAAGGCAAAACGTTTAGCTCGCTGAATTTCTCGCTCTGTCTCGCTCAGCAAGGGCTTAAGACCGTGGTTATTGATGGCGACCTGCGCCGTCCCGCGATTGAAAAATCACTGGTGCCGAATGGCCCGCGGCGTCCCGGCGTCACTGAGTATCTGACCGGCCAGAAGAGGTTCGAGGAAGTGGTGCAGCCCTTCAGTCACGAAAACTTTTTCTACATTCCGGCGGGGACGATCGCGCCAAACCCGGCCGAGTTGCTGGCGCAAAGAAACTTCGATCAACTCATCGACGAGGCGTTGCTTACATTCGATCGCGTTGTGGTGGATTCCGCGCCCGTTCACGCCGTGAGCGATACTTTGCTGATGCTGCACAAAATCCAAACCGTCATCGTCGTAGTCCGCTCGGGCAAGACGCCGCGCAAGGCCGTAGCCCGCGCCGTCGAGATGCTTCGCAAAGCCGAAGCGCCGCTGGCGGGAGTGGTGTTGAATCGCCAGGCCCGGCGGCGTCTCACCGGCGGTTACGATCCGTATTACAGCTATTCCTACGAAGCCAAGTACTCGGAGAAAGGTGTGTACGGGGCCTGATTGATGTTGAGTTGCTATGCAAGCTGCCCAAGACTTTTTCGAGAATTACCTTCGCCAAAGCGCGGCATTGGAGGAAACGCGCCGGCGCCAGAGCCAGCAACTGCACGAGAAGTTTTATTCGAAAGATTATCTGGGCCATTTGTTGCGCGCTTGGACAGAGAAGATTCCCGAGACTTTTTTGACGGCGGAAGAGTCTAATGGGAAGGCACTGATCGTTACGATGAGTGGCCATCGCGAAAGACAGCAGAAGTATCGATACCGGTTGCACGTGTTAGCAGAAGGCTGGGAGATTCACCGTCTGGAAACCGAGTGTTTCGCGTGTGATGGCACCGGTAACAAAGGACAAAGTGCGTGCAAGTACTGCCGTGAAAATGGGTGGGTGGATTGGTTGTGTGACGCGACCTAAGCATGCCATGCAGCGAAATTAGCCTTCCAAGAGTTACCAGGCCGGACTTTCCGGCAGGCAGGCTTCGAATTCCTTCACGAGCTTCGCTTCGTATTCGCCCGCGCAAGTGCCGTTGAAAAATTTCGCCAGCGCTTCGTCGTGCAGGCGCTTCCAGGAATCTTCCTCTTTGCCTGGATTGATCGGGAAGAACAGCGCGCCGTTGCTTTTCGCGGCTTTGAAATCTCCGGGCGCGTCGCCGATCATCAGGATTTTGCCGGGCGCATACTTATCCTTCGCCGCGTATCTCAGGTGCTCCGTCTTCGTGCCCATTTCCTGGCCCGCGATCATCTTCACGTAAGGCTCGATCTGTGCGTCGGCCCATTCGCGCTTGAGCGCATCGGCCGGCGTCTGTGAAATACACATCGCGTCCGCCTTTTCGTTAATCTTCTTGAGGCACTCGACCACGAGCGGAAACGGCGGCACTCCATGAACGATGTTCTCCACCTGCGCGTTGACGGCGTCCGACCAACGCTTCACCTGTTCCAGTCCCTTGTTCCCGTTCTTCACTTCCGCGGCCAGGGTGGCGTTGCCGAGCTTCGTCTCGCGACCGATCCAATCTTCCAGCGCCTTGGTGTCCGGCACGGTCACACCGCGCGCTTTCACCTGCGGCCGTTCGCGCAGCAAATTGAGCGCGCGCACCAGAGCCGGGAAGCGGTTCGCGCCGCGCGTCTTCGAATACAGATTCACGAAATCCCAGACCTCGCGCGCGTATTTGCTCACGGGCTGCAAGCCGAAGTGTTTGATGAACATGGGGGTGAAACACTCTTTGTGTTTGATCTCCATGCTGTCGAAAATGCAGCCATCGGAATCGATGCCGACAAAAAATTCCTTCGAGGGTTTGAAATCTTTCAACACTTGGGCCGGGTCGCTCATAAATTCAGGGCGCAGAGTAGGAGGCGGATCGTTCGGGCAAGTCAAACAATTTTCCGCGAAGCCACTGGAGCGGGTGCAGCCGGCCACGCGCACTTTTGTGCGAGATTGTGGGAGCTTGCAACGTACTGCTGGTTTGCAGCCGGCAGTCGGTTTCCATCCACTCCGACGCAGCGACTAAGAATTTCACGCGTCCTGAACTCACCGCACTTCTGCCAGTTAAAAACGGGCAGCACGTTGACGGAGTTCTCGCTTGGACGCTGTGCCTGATTGTCAGCGTTGCGCGCCCCACGGCATTTTCTGCGTGATTTTGCGTCAGCCCCTACCTACGGTCGCGCTATGATCATGTGGATTGCAGCCCTCGTGCTGATCGTTTTGACGACCGCCATTGGTTACAAACAGGGCGCCATTCGCGCTGCCTTTTCCTTCGTCGGCCTCGTCGTGGCCGCGATGCTGGCCATTCCATTAGGACCGCTGTTCGCGTGGGTTTTTCCGCTGATCGGTTTCAAGAACCCGCTCGCGCCCAAATTCGGCGGCCCCATCATCGCCTTCTTTCTCGTCTCGTTCGTTTTCAAAGCCGCTGCGGCGTTCGTGCATCGCAAAGTGGAACATCACTTCCGCTACGATCGGGACGACGCCACGCGTGCGGTTTGGGAAATCATGTATAAGCGCGTCGGCGCGTGCGTGGGGGCGTTGAACGGCGTCGTGTACTTCTTCGTCTTCGCGCTGATCGTCGCGGTGTTCGGCTACACGACGATTCAAACCGGCGGCGCCGAGAGCGAATCGAAGGTGCTGTCCTTTGTCTCCAAGTCCGCGCAAGACCTGCAGGACACTCACATGGACAAAGTCGTGGCGGCGTTCAATCCCGCGCCGGAAAAATACTTCGATGCCGCGGACGTTTTGGGTTTGCTGCACCAGAATCGTAATCTGCTCGAGCGGCTCGAGAATTATCCCGTGTTCGCCGCCATGGGCGAGGAGCCGGTTTACCAAGCGCTGGGCGCGGACAAAGAATTGCAGGCGATGATCAAGAGCAAGGCGAGCTTTTCGGAGATTCTCAAGAAGCCCTCGGTGCAGGAGGTCCTGACCAACTCCGATATTGTGACACGAGTGATGGAACTCGACGTGAAGGACCTCAAGGAATATCTGGAGACGGGCCTTTCGCCGAAGTTTGCAAACGAGAAATTGCTGGGGCGCTGGGGCTACGATGTGCTGGCCACGCTACGTTTGAACAAGGCGCTGAGGCCGGAGGTTCCCGCCTCGACCTGGTTCCGGCTGAAGAATGAATTGAGCGAACGGTTCGACGGTTCGGTACTGACGGCTTTTTACAACGAAAAGGCGAACTTCAAATTGGCGCCAGAGATGGAAGGGAGGGCCACGGCTTACATCGCATCGCCCGGCGTGCGATTGCCCAATGGCCAGATTCAAACCAATTACGTGCCGCGCTGGTTCATGACCAACGCGACTTTTTCGGCCAATGGAAAATGGAGCGGCGCCGCGCCCAATTACCTGGTCACGCTGGGGAACAGAAACGGAACGGCGACTTCGGAAGCGAAGCTCCAGGACAGCCGGCTCTCATTGCAGTTCGAAGGCAAGGCGCTGTCTTTCACTCGATTGCAGGACTGAGGAGACGCAGGTTCGGATCCGAGCAGGTTGGAAATCGACTATTGGGAACCGAGTTGAAACTGGGCGGGAACAATCCGGCCGCCAAACACCGTTCGATCGATCGGCGTTCCGTAGGTGCCCACCGGATTGGTGCTGTTGGCCGACACCGTCTGCTCTCCATTGGCGAGCAGTGATTTTGATTCGGCGGAAGAATCCGGCGAGAAGGCCATGACGCTGGTCGCGCCGACCGCTTCGCCATCCGTGGTCGCGACTCCATAAACAATCAACCCACACGCCACCATGCCGGCTCCCGCCGCGAGAGCAGGCCGCAGGTCAAAGCCCAGCCGTTCCCACCAGGACGAACGCCCTTCGCCTCTTTCGATGCGGGAAATCACGCGGCCGGAAAATTCGCTGAAGTAACGCGGCGGCGGTTGTTCGTAGCGCTTGAGCCGAAGAAGCTTTTCCACCGCATCATTGTCGGGAGAGGAACCCATAAAAAATCACTTCAAGTAATCAGAAAGATACGCCTGCAACTGTTGCCGCGCGTAGAAAAGCCGGGAGCGCACCGTCCCAACATTGCAATCCATGATGTCCGCAATTTCTTCATGAGAGAGACCCTGCACGTCGTGCAGCGTCACGACCATTCTGTGAACTTCGGACAGCTTCTGCATGGCCCCGTTCAATTTTTCCTGAAGCTCGGCGAGCGCGATGTCACGCCGCGGCGTCTTGTCCGAAACGAACGCGACCAGCTCCGGATCGTTCTCGATATTGAAGTCCACGTCGTTGAGGCTCAGCGACACTTTGTTCTTCCGCTGTTTCAGGAAGTTGATCGTTTTGTTGACCGCGATGCGATAAACCCAGGTGTAGAAACTGGAATCCCCCTTGAACGACTTCAGCGCGCTGTAGGCCTTGATGAACGTCTCCTGCGCCAGATCGTTGGCATCCTCGTGATTGGACGTCATGTGATAAACCGTCGCATAAATCCGCTCCTGATAACGCTGCACGAGCTGATCGTAGGCCCGCATGTCCCCGTTGCGCGCCGCCTTCACCAGGTCCACATCGCTTTGCGCTTCGGCGTCTTCCTTCGGCGCGGGCGGGACAGGCCGCTGCTGTTCCTGAGCTTGCTCGGTCTCGGCTTCGAGCTTCGTCGCCTTGGTGATCGCGAACGATTTCATCGTGTTCACCATGTTAAGCCGCGCCTCCCAATGATTCAGTCTGCGCGGCCAGCACTTCGCACAAGTTCACGAGACCAGCGCGTGCATCGCCCTTCCGCAATTCGCCGGCATATTCCCTGGCCACTTTTAAATAACTTTCAATGACGCGGAGCGACTCGTGCAACGCACCGTGGCGCCGCAGCAACGCGACGACCTTTTCGAAATTCTGCGGCTGATAATCGCCGATGAGCGATTCCACCTTGGCGCTGATGCCAGCGTCCTTGCGTTCCAACAGCACCAGCAGGGGCAGCGTTACTTTGCCTTTGGCGAGATCGGTTCCGAGCGATTTCCCGGCGGCGCCTTCGCTCCCGAACACGTCGAGGCAATCATCATAAATCTGATAGGCCGTGCCCAGCGCCATGCCGTAACCGCGCAGCGCCTCGCGTTCCCGCGCCGGCGCGCCATTGAGAAAAGCGCCCAGATCGCAGGCCAACGCAAACAGCTCACCCGTTTTCATTGCGAGCACTTTTAGATAATCCGTGCGGGTGAATTGCAGGTTGCCGCGGCGCTGGGTCTGCAAAATTTCTCCCATGCAAACCGTGTTGGTCGAAGAAGCCACGGCCCGGCAAACTTCAGTCGTGGGAAAACCCGCCGCGAGCTTGAGAGAGTGCGCGAAAAGACAATCACCGAGAAGCACTGAAATCTCATTGCCCCAATTCGCCGCCAGCGTGGGACGCCCGCGCCGAATCGTCGCCTCGTCCATTACATCGTCATGAACGAGCGTCGCGAGATGGACCATCTCGATGATGACCGCGACGGTGACGTGGCTGTCCTGGATTTTTCCCGTCGCGCCGGCGCTGAGGCCGACAAGCGCGGGCCGCAGTTGTTTGCCTTGCGCGTTCAACGCGTAAGAGGCGTAGGAGGCGAGGTCAGGTTCGAACGCGCTGATTTGCTCTCCCATGCGTTTGGAAACCGCTTGGAGAAAAGGCTCCAGCGGCTGAATGATCTGCTTCCAATCGACCGGGGATTTTGCGAGCAACGCAATCGAATCCGAGGCCGGCGCCACTCTGGTTTCTGCGGCCAACATTGTGCGCGCAAGTTACGGGGGCGAGATCGGCAAGTCAAACCTTGTGCGTTACGCTGTCGTGTCGTTTTCAAAAAGTGGAGAGGTTGTCGTTGGTAAAAGTGTCTGGGATTCAGGAACGGTTGGTGAAAAAGAGTTTTTCAGCGCGCCTCCAGCACCGCGCCTGCCGCTCTCCTCGCAACAAACAACTGACAACTCCCGATCCCTTCCTCCATATTCCCCGCCCAATGAAGTCAATGACCGGCTATGGCTGGGGTGACGCGGTGCAGGACGGTTTCAAAGTCACCGTGGAACTCAGCTCGGTAAATCGCAAGCAGAGCGAGATCTCGATCAATTTGCCGCGCGAACTCGAAGTGCTCGAAGCACAGATTCGCGACGAGATCAATCGCCGCGTGGCGCGCGGCCGTGTGACCGCGCGCGTCACGTTGCACGCGGGAGAAAAGAGCAGCGGCGGCGCCGTGCGCATCAATGCGTCCCTGGCCGAAGCTTACGCCAAGACGCTGCGGAATCTCGCGCGTGATTTGAAGCTGTCGGGCGACGTCACATTGGATCATCTCCTGCGAGCGCCGGGCGTGCTGCTGACCGACGACGATGTTCCTGATGCCGAAGATTTTTGGCCGACGGTGGAGAGGGCGTTGAAGCCTGCCATCGAGATGATGGTGGCGATGCGGGAAAAGGAAGGCGCGCACCTGCGCAAGGATTTGGTCAAGCGCATGGACGCCATGCGCAAGTCCGCCCGCGGCGTGCAAAAGCGCGCGCCGCAGGTACAGGTGCGTTACCGCGAGCAATTGATGGAACGTATTCAAAACGCCGGCATCGAGGCAGTGAAGATCGAGGAGGAGCGGCTGCTCAAAGAAGTCATTTTCTTCGCGGACCGCTCGGACATCTCGGAGGAAATCACACGCTTGCAAAGCCACTTCAAGCAATTCGACGATTGCGTCAACTCGCGCGAACCGGTCGGCCGCACGCTGGATTTTCTCGCCCAGGAAATGAACCGCGAGATCAATACCATTGGGTCCAAGGCGAATGATGCGATGATCTCGCGCGAAGTGGTGGTGCTGAAGACGGAGTTGGAAAAGTTTCGCGAGCAGGCGCAGAACGTGGAATGAGATGAAAGCTCCCACGTCCAAACTCCCCACACCAAAGCTGCCAGCGCGAGAGCGAGGCCGCGACACAGTCGAGACCGCGCGAGATCAGCACTCGCCGAAAGCGGAAGCGGCCCATCGTTCACCGTCAACACTGACCTCTCCTTTGCTGTTTGTCATTTCCGCGCCATCCGGCGGCGGTAAGACAACGCTTTGCCAGGAATTGCTCGCCACGCGCAAGGACATGACTCGCGCCATCACCTGCACCACGCGGGAAAAGCGTCCCGGCGAGAAGGACGGCGTCGATTATTATTTCCTCGATGCGGGAACGTTTTTGAAACGCGTGCAGGCGGGGCATTTTCTCGAACATGCCACGGTTTATGGAAACAGTTACGGCACTTTGCGTTCCGAGGTGCTCGACAAATTGCGCAGCGGACAGGACGTGTTGCTGAACATCGATGTGCAGGGCGCGGCCAGCGTGCGCGAGTGCGTGGAGCGTGACGACGACTTGAAGCGTGCGTTTGTGTCGGTGTTCCTCACACCGCCGTCGCTGGAGATTCTCGAAGCGCGTTTGAAAAAGCGCGGCCAGGATTCGCCGGCTATCATCCAGAGACGCCTCAGCGTGGCGCGGCAGGAAATCGCGCAGTGGAAGAATTTCGATTACTTAATTATCAGCACCAGCATCAAAGAGGACTTGCGCCGGATGTTGGCCGTTGTGGACGCGGAAAAAATGCGGCGGTGCCGTGCGAAGGCGCCGGAGTTTTAATTCGTAATCCTAATCGTAATCTCGGTCGGCCACGCTGCGGCAGACGATTACGATTACGATAGGATTAAGATGAGGATCAAGTTGACGAAATGAACGCTGGAAAAAACATCGTGCTGGGCGTGACCGGGTCCATCGCCGCGCACAGAGCGGTTGATCTCGCGAGCCTGCTCACGAAGGATGGCTTCAGCGTGCATGTGGTGATGACCGCCGACGCGCTGCGGTTCGTCACGCCCTTGCCATTCAAGACGATGTCGCGGCACCCGGTCGTCACCGATCTTTACGACGAGGAGGAAGGTTGGAAGCCGGCGCACATCGAATTGGCGGACAACGCGGACTTATTGCTCATCGCTCCGGCGACAGCGAACATGATGGCGAAGCTCGCGCATGGCCTCGCCGATGACGCGCTCACGTGCATCGCGCTCGCGGTCAAACCCTCGGCGAAATTTCTGATCGCGCCCGCCATGAACGGCAAGATGTGGCAACACGCCGCCACGCAGCACAACGCCGCCACGTTGAAAGGCCGCGGGATTGAATTCATCGGGCCGGCCGAAGGCATGCTCTCGTGCGGTTACGAAGGCTTGGGGCGATTGATGCCAGTCGAGAAAATCGCCGAACGCGCGCGGGCATTGCTGAATTCGCCGTGTTAGGCGACGCTGCGCCATGCGTTTCCCCCAGCAAACTTTCGAACGGCTCAGGGAATTGCTGCGTCCCCCACCTCCCGATCCGGCTCAAGAATTGTTTCGCCTCAAGTCCGTCGAGCGCGACGTCGTTCTCCCGATCAAGGGACTCTACCTGGCGATTCTCGCGTACTATTTTTATTTCACGCGCTGGACTACGGAGTCCATGAGCGCGCGCCAGATCGTGGAGAGCCTGACGCATCAGGCGTTCATCTATTACCTGGTTCTGAACATCGTTCTCGCCATTTTCCTGATCCGGTCGCGGCGTTTGTCGTTGGTTTGGGGACGGCGCTTCGTGTTCGTGATGAGCGTGCTGGACGCGATCTTTCTCTCCGCCTTGACGCTCGTGACCGGAGGTTTCGACAGCGTTTTGTATTGGCTGTATCTGGGACTCATTATCCGCAATGCCGTGAGCTTCCCCATCGCGCGCGTCCAAATTGTCCTCAACACCACGCTCATCCTCGGCTTCGTGTGCGCGGGAATTGTCGGCACGTTCGTGCGCAACTACGACCTCTCGCTGCGCGACGAGGAAACTCGCCGGCCGTTCGTGGCCATTGCAGAAGGCGAGCCGGAAGCCGAGCCGGTCGTTCTGCGTGTGACCGTTCTCGTGTTCATGATGGCGTCGTGTTACGGGCTGCAAGTGCTCTTCGGCAAAGCGCGCCTGGCCGAGGAGGAAAACCGCGAGTCGGTCGCGCGTCAGGAACAGTTGCGTGCGGCGGGACGGCTCGCGGCCGAGATCGCGCACCAGATCAAGAATCCGCTGGGTATCATCAACAACGCGGCCTTTGCGCTCCAGCGCAGCGTGGCGGCGGGCAAACCGATTCCCTTGCCGCAGTTGGACATCATTCGCGAGGAAGTCGCGCGCTCGGACCGCATCGTCACCGAGTTGATGGGCTACGCGCAGTTGGCCGAAGGCTCGGTCGAGCGGCTCAACGTCACGGCGGAACTGAATCGCGCGATTCAAAAAGTATTTCCGCCCGGCGTGTATCGCTCGATTCAAATTCGCACGGACTACGCGGATGCGCTGCCGCCATTACTCATGCAGCGAAAACATTTTTCCGAGATCGTCGTCAACATCCTTCAGAACGCGCGCGAGGCGCTGGTAAAGGGGGGCTCCATCGAAGTAAGCGCCGAGGCTCAAGATGATGTCGTGTACATCATGATACAGGATGACGGCCCGGGCATTCCTCCGGACAAAACGGAAAAAATCTTCGATGCTTACTTCAGCACCAAAGAGCAGGGCACCGGCCTGGGCTTGTCTATCGTGCGGCACAATATCGAAGTTTATGCCGGTCGCGTGCGCGTGGAATCAGAGCTTGGACATGGCGCGCGCTTCATTTTAGAGTTTCCCACACGGACGTTCATGAAAATCCGACAATGACTGTTCCCATTCCCCCGCTGCTGGTCGTGGATGACGAGAATAATATGCGGCTGTCGCTGCGCACGATTCTTGGTCAGGAGGGCTATGCCGTCAAAACAGCCGAGTCCGCCGAGGAGGCGCTGCGCCTCCTCGAGCGCGAAAAGTTTTTCATGGTGATCACCGACTTTCGCCTCGGCGGCATGACGGGTGGCGAACTTTTGCGGAACTGCCGCGAACGCTGGCCGTCGATGCCGGTGCTGATGGTGACTGCGCACGCGACGCCCAAGCTGGCCGCGGAAGCCATCAAGGCGGGCGCGTTCGATTATCTGCCCAAGCCTTTCGAGCCGGAGGAATTGTTGAACGCGGTCGCGCGTTGCGCGGAGCGCCATCGGCTCATCAAAGAGAATGCGGTCTTGCGCGCGCGGGGCAGTGAAATCTACCAGTTGAGTGACATCATCGGCGAGTCGCCTCGCGTCCAGCAATTGCGCGAGTTGATTCAAACCGTCGCGCCCTCCAACGCTACCGTGCTCATTCTCGGCGAGAGTGGTACCGGCAAGGAACTGATCGCGGGCGCGCTGCACTCGTTGAGCGATCGCCGTCACGCGCCCTACGTCCGCATCAATTGCGCGGCCATTCCGGAAGCACTGTTGGAGAGCGAATTGTTCGGCCACGAGAAAGGCGCGTTCACCGGCGCGATCAAACAGAAAGCCGGGCGCGTCGAGGAAGCAGATGGCGGCACGATCTTTCTCGACGAAATCGGCGACATGAGCCGGCCCCTCCAGGCGAAGCTGCTGCGATTTCTTGAGGACGGCACCTTCACGCGCGTGGGCGGCAACGATGAATTGCGCGTCAACGTGCGGCTGATCGCCGCGACCAACCGCGACATCATCGAAGCGATTCGCGAGCACCAGTTCCGCGAAGATCTTTTCCATCGGTTGAACGTGATGCAGTTCCGACCACCACCGTTGCGCGAGCGTGGGGATGATGTGATTCTGCTGGCCCAGCATTTTCTGAATCATTTCAACAAGGTGATGAAAAAGCAGATCAAGGGCTTCTCTTCCGCCGCCAGCCAGAAACTGTTGTCGCATCATTGGCCCGGGAATGTGCGCGAGTTGCGCAACGTGATCGAACGGGCGGTGATTCTTGAAACCACGAACGAGATTCAGGCGCGCAACCTGCCGGACTTCGCGCTGGAAAGCGGGTTGAAAAAAGCGGAGCCGGGTCACGGGTCCGCGGCCGGACGATCGCTCGATGATGCGATGGCGCACTTCGAGCGTGAATTGATTTCCAACACGTTGGAGCAGAATCGCTTCAGTGTCACCCGCGCGGCCGAGCAATTGAAGTTGAGCCGTCACGCGCTGCGCTATCGAATGCAACGATTGAACATCAACAGCCCCGAAGCGGACGAGGAGCCGGCGCAGCCTGCATGACGCCCGCGCAAGGATTTTTCATTCTGGCCAGCGCCTTCGAGGATCAAGTCAAGAAGGCCACGCAAGGTTCGGCGGTCAATTCCCGCGAACTCTTGCTGGGAATACTGATTGTGCTGGTGATCGGGTCCGTTCTTTTTGCGTGGGTCTTTTTTCGTTTTCGTAAGAGAGCGGATCGTGAGGATCAAAAACGGCTCTCACAGATGACGCGTAGCATTCGCAGCGATCACTCGGAGTCCACGGACGAAAAGGGAGAGCGCCGCCGCAAGCGCCGGCGCAAGCGCCCTCATCGTCCGCGGAATGCTTCCCTTGATGAAACGGGTGGCCTGCCACCGCCGCGCGCGGACGATCAATTGCCCAAGTTCTGATGGAGCAAAGCCGCAACATCACGCGCAAGAGCGCGAGCAATCTTGCGCTGGCTTTCGTGCTTCTCCCCAAGGCCAAGCGCGACGGCATGTCGGCGCTCTACGCGTTTTGCCGCGAAGTCGATGACGTGGCGGATGACGAAGCCGTGCCCGTGGAAGAACGCCGCCAGCAACTCGCGGCCTGGCGCGGAGATGTGCGCAGTGCGTGCAGCGGCGGCGCACCCAAGTTTGTCGTGAACCAGGAGCTTCAACTCATCATACGCCAGCATCCCGGCCTTTCGTTCGAGTTGTTCGAGGATCTCATTCGCGGCGTGGAGATGGACCTCGATATCAAGCGCTACAACACCCATGCCGAGCTGGAGCAATACTACTATCGCGTCGCTTCCGTCGTGGGGTTATTGAGCATCGAGATTTTTGGTTACTCAAATCCGCGCAGCCGCGATTACGCCGTTCATTTGGGCAAGGCGCTGCAACTCACCAATATCCTGCGCGATGTGAAAACGGACGCGGAGCGAGGGCGAATTTATATTCCACTGGATGAGCTGGCGCGTTTTCGCGTGAGCGAAGCCGAGATTTTGAATGGCGAATACTCACCGCGTTTTCGTGAACTCGCGGCGAGTATCGCCGATCGCGCCAAGCACTTCTACCGGCTGGCTCGCGAAACCTTGCCGCCCGAAGATCGCCGGGCCATGGCCGCCGCGGAGTTGATGGGTTCCGTTTATTGGCGGCTCCTCGAAAAACTCGAAGCACGCGAGTTCAACGTCTTTGGACCCGAGCCGACTCGCGTGAGCAAGGGACAGAAAATTCTCCTCATCCTGCGCATGTGGCTGCGCCTCGCCTCGGGCAACGTCGTTCCGAACTATGGCACGCCCTGAGGCGAACGTGCTTCCGGAATCCTGCCGGGCGGGGGCCGAATCGCACGGGGACCCGGCAAGAGGCCGAGGGCACGTTAAGGCGCGTCGGCGTCTGATCGTGAACGCAGATGATTTCGGGCGCTCGCAATCCATCAACGAAGCCGTCATCCGCGCGCATCGTGAAGGCATTCTCACCACGACCAGCCTAATGGTGAACGAAGCGGCGTCCGAGGAAGCGGAGGTGCTGGCGAAAGAAAATCCGAAACTCGGCGTGGGCCTGCACCTCACGCTGCTTTGCGGTCACTCCTCATTGCCGTGCGAAAAAATTCCGAGCCTCGTGAATGAGCGCGGCGAGTTCACGGACAGTCCCGTGGCCGCTGGGATGGAATACTTTTTTCGCCGTGAGTTGCGCGCACAGCTTGAAGCGGAGATCGAGGCACAGTTCGCGCGCTTCCAAGCCAGCGGCTTGAAGCTCGATCATGTGAACGGCCACTTGCACATGCACCTGCACCCGGTGGTGTACTCCATTCTCATGCAACACGCGAAAGAGTGGCGCATCAACCACCTGCGGTTAACGAACGATCCATTCTGGATCAATGCCCGCCTTGCGAAAGGCGCGTGGCTTTATCGTGCGATCCACGCGTTTATTTATCACATTCTCTCCGCGCGTTCGCGCGGCTCGCTGATCGAGCGCGGTATTCGTTTCACGCCGCGTGTGTTTGGCCTCC
>DATHKK010000744.1:0-6141 GCA_035489355.1 Candidatus Limnocylindria bacterium | reverse complement strand
CAACCCGTGGGGCCGAATGAGTTGTCGCGACAACTGGCGGCGATGCAGCGCACCAACTCGAACCTCCGCGTCTTCATCAGCGGCGATCAGGACGCGCGGCACGGCGATGTGATTTCCGTGCTCGACCTGGTGCGCGCGGCGGGCATCGAGAAGGTGGCGTTTGAAATTCGCGAACCATCCGCTGCCGCCAAGCCATGAAACGCCTCGGCTGGATCAATCTGTTTGGCGTCCTCGTGCTGGCCCTGCTCTGCGTTGTGCAGTGGCAGCTTGACCGGCGGTTGAACCTGGAAGTCAACCGGCTGGAAAAAGGACGCATCGCGCAGCAGGAGAAAATCGCCGAACAAGAGAAAGCCGCCAGTGGACTTTCCGCCGACCTCGCGCGCTTCAAGGATCAGTTTCAGCAGGCGCACGCGGACGCGACCGAAACACGCAAAAATTTGCGAAAGGTCGAACAGGAAAATTCACAACTCGCGCGCGAACGCGAGCAACTCAAGGCCAGCGTCACGAACTGGGCCGCCGCGGTGACCGCACGAGATGAAAGCCTGCGCGAGTTGAACGAACGCCTGCGCGACACGATGGCGAAGCTGAATGAGTCGGTGCTAAAGTTCAACGACCTCGCCACGAACTACAACGCCTCGGTGAAACGCTTCAATGACCTCGCGACGAATTACAATTCCGTCGTCACGCAATTGAACGAAGTGCGCGGAGCCGCCAAAAGGTAGGGCGCGCCGCTCCGCGCGCGCCGCGAATTGGAGGGAAAACATGAGAGGTCCGCAGAACTTAACCGGCACTCAAGGTAGGAACTTCTCGTCCTGTTGCTGCCGCGGCGTGCGCGGAACGACACGCCCTACCACGCTGACTGTTTCACTGATTACTGATCTGCCGATTTACTTCAGCAAAAACTCCCGGTAAAACTGAATCGTGGCGAGGAACTGGTAATCGACATTGCGCTTTTTCGCGAAGCCGTGGCCTTCGTCCTTAGCCATCAAATACCAAACCGTGCCGCCGTTGTTCCGAATGGCTTTCACCATTTGCTCAGATTCGGTCACTGGCACGCGCGGATCGTTTTTGCCCTGCACCACGAAGAGCGGCTTGGAGATTTTCTTCACGTTGGTCGTAGGTGAAATCTTTTCGAGGAACTCGGCCATCTTCGGATCGCGCTCGTCGCCGTACTCCGCCCGCCGCAAGTCACGTCGGTAATCCTGGGTGTTCTTCAAAAACGTGAGGAAGTTCGAGATGCCCACCACGTCGATGCCGCAGCGCAGCGAATCGGCGTAATGTTGCATGCACGCGAGTGACATGTAACCGCCGTAGCTCCCGCCAGACACGGCGATGCGTCCGCCGTCGAGCGCTGCGTCGTGCTTGATGAAGTCGAGCACTGCGGCAATGTCCTTGACCGAGTCCTCGCGCTTGAAGCCGTTGTCCAACGCCACGAAGGTTTTGCCGTAGCCCGCCGAGCCGCGCACGTTCGGGTAAATGACCGCGATGCCAAGTTCGTTGAGATAGAAATTGATGCGCGCCTGGAAAATGGGCCGCGACTGGCTCTCCGGCCCGCCGTGAATGTTCACGATGACCGGGCGCTTGCCGGGAAACTTCTTTGCGTCGGGGCGATAAACGAACGCGGAAATCTGCAAACCATCGAAGCTCTTGAGTTTCACCAACTCCGGCTCGACGAACTGTTGCGGGTCGAGCCCGCCCGTTTCGCTCTCCGTCCAACGCTCAACCTTGCCGGTCTTCACATCCACGGAGTAAGCGTCGGTCGGCGACTTAGCGGAGACGAAGTTGAAGCCGAGGTCGCGTCCGTTCTCGTGCCATTCAAGACCCGAAGGAATTCCCAGCGGCAGCTTCGGTGTCTTGATTTCCTTGCCCGACTTCGCATCCAATAAGTGTAGAACGCCCACGCCATCTTCGTTAGAAATGTAGGCGATGGTTTTGCCGTCGGGCGAAAGCTCGAACTCGTCCACATCCCATTTCAGTTTTTCAGTGAGCACGCGAAGCACCTTGCCGTTGAAGTCCATTTCCACGAGGCGCTGGAACTCCGCGTCCTTGTCCGTCGTCACGAAAATGGTTTTGCCGCTACCAGAGAATCGTGCGCTTCCGTAAGCCACTTGTTTCTCGCCCGCGGGTGTAATAGGCGCGATAGCGCCGCTGCGCACGTCGAATAGATGGATACGGCTTTCGTTGATGGAAATGTATTCGCGCACGAGCAGCGCTTCGTCATCCGGCGCGCAATCCACCACGCTCCAACCGCCGCCCGAAACCTCCCGCACGAGTTTGGCGCTGTCCGGCTTGAACGGCTCGATAATCCAGAGGTCGTTGTCTTTGCCGTTTCGCTTCGTCGAGGTGTAGGCCATCCACTTGCCGCTGCGCGCCCAATGGGCGCCGGTGTTGCGAGACTTGCCGTCGGTCAGCAGCGTGATGCGCCCGTCCACCAGGTCGTAGCGATAGAGTTGATAGAACTCGCCACCGCCCGTGTCCTGCGAGAACACGATGCACTCGCCGCGCTTCGGCTGAAATTTTCCGCCCGCGACCGGTTCGGGGAGAAACGTGAGTTGCTTGCGCGCCGCGCCTGGAGATTTCACTTGGTGCAACTGCATCGACTCCGCAAAGCGCGTCGTGATGAGCATCTCACGCTCCTTTGGATGCCACGAGTTGAACGCCGCCGCGCGAAATTCCATGTAACGCGCCGCCTCCGCGCGCAGTTCTGGCGGGAATGCGGGAACGCCTTCCACCACAAGATTATCCGGAACCTGGGCCAATAGATTTGTCATCATTAAACCCGTTGCGAACGCGGGAACCAGAGCTTTCATGGCGGGGATTCAACCACACGGAAGTTTCCCGATGCACGCGAATCTTCCAAGGTCCTGCCGGTTTGCAACCGTCATCAGCCGGTTCTGCCAATTGCAAACCGGCAGCACGTTGTCAGGCGACTGGCGCCACCTGCTTCACGGCTTCTACGCAGCGCGCGCAAATGGTCGAGTGCGCCGGGTCTTGGCCCACGTCGGTTTCCCAATGCCAGCAGCGTTCGCACTTCATGCCGTCGGCTTTGGCGACGGTTGCAATCCACGCTTCCGTACCGCTTTTCAGAGGTGCGGTTGTAACAATCTCCAATTGAGAAACGTTCAGAAGTTCCCGCAATTCTTCGCGGTGCAGTCGGAAAAAATCCAGCGTGCCCTCCGTGTGAGCCTGCAATGTCACTTTGGCGTCGAGTGATTTGCCGATGAGTTTGGATTGACGCGCTTTCTCCAACTCCAGCAAAACGGCCGGGCGCGCGGCGAAAAGCTCTTTCCAATCGCGCTCATCCTCAGCCGAGAGCGCGAAGCGCGAAGGCATGATGGCTTCTTCGTGGACTGACTCTTGTTCCGTGCCCGGAACAAACTCCCACGCCTCGTCCGCCGTAAAAGCTAGAACCGGCGCGAGCAGACGGGCCAGGCCAGTGACAAGATAACAGAGCGCGGTTTGTGTCGAGCGGCGACGCGGAGAGTTCGCGGGATCGGTGTAGAGCCGGTCCTTTACGAGGTCGTGATACTGCGAGGACAACTCCACTGCCACGAACTGGCTCACGCGCTGATAGACGACGTGAAACTCGTATTTGTCGTAGGCTTCGAGCACGTCTCGTTCGAGCTTGGCGAACTCATTCAGAATCCAGCGATCGAGTCCGGTCAGGTCTTTGTCGGCGATGGCGTGGTGCGACGGATGGAAGTCGTAAAGGTTCGAGAGTTGGTAGCGCAGCGCGTTGCGGATGCCGCGGTAGGTCTCGGAAACTTTCTTCAACCGCTCTTCGCTCACCACGATGTCGTTGCGATAATCCTGTGAGGCGACCCAGAGTCGAATCACGTCCGCGCCGTAGTCCTTGATGTAGGCTTCGGCCGTCTGCGGCTTGTGGTAAACGCCCTGGCCCTGTTTGCTCTTGGAAATCTTCTCGCGGTCCTCGTCCACCATGAATCCATGCGTGAGCACGGTCTTGTAAGGCGCGGCCCCGTTGCCCGCGAGCGAGAGCAGCAGCGACGATTGAAACCAACCACGATGCTGATCCGAGCCTTCGAGATAGAGGTCGGCCTGGAACGGCTTTTCCTTCCCGCGGATCTCTGGTCGCCGGGCAATGACCGCACGCGAAGACGAGCCGGAATCAATCCACACGTCGAGCGTGTCCTGTGACTTGGCGACGGCTTCGGCACCGCTCCAGTTCTTCGGTTTCACGAGCGACCACAACTCTGCGGCGGATTTTTCGAACCACACATTGGATCCGTGTTGCTGGATCAACGCGGCGGCATTGCGGACGATGTCGGCGTTCAGGATTGCATTGCCTTGCGCGTCGTAGAAGGCCGGAATGGGAACGCCCCAGGTGCGCTGGCGCGAAATGCACCAGTCGGGACGTGTCTCGACAGCGCTCTTGATGCGATTGAGCCCCCAATCAGGAACCCAACTGACTTGCGTTTGAATACAATCTAACGCTTTCCATCGGAGCGTTCCTTCATAGTCGCCTCCATCATCTTTGCGTAAAAGAAGCTTCGCCATCATCGCTAGAATTACAGCAGAGTGAGGGCCTCCTTGAGGTTCACCGGGCAAATTTGTGTTCGCGTTTAATTCATCGCTCCACAAAGAGACGGCATGATCGATCCTGATGAACCACTGGTCCATCGCGCGAAAGATGACCGGCGTCTTGCTGCGCCAGCAGAAGGGATAGCTGTGCGAATACGGCTCTGCATGAGCGATCCGGTTGTTCGCGCGCAGAATTGCCAGCACCGCTTCGTTCGCTTCACTCTTGCCGTCGCCTTTTTCCAAAATGGATTTACCAATCAACTCCGGGCCGAATTGCTGATCGAGCGGAAGGTCGTTGTTGGTCGCGAGCTTTCCGTCGTCATCGACGGGCGAATAGATGGGAAGACCCACTTGGCGTCCGAGATTGTAGTCGTCGAGACCGTGACCGGGCGCGATGTGGACGAAACCGGTGCCGGTAGAGTTCTCCACGAAGTTGTCGCCTGCGTGGAGTTTGCCGGTGCGATTGCAGAAAGGATGTTTGTATTCGAGCGCGGCAAGCTGAGAGCCGTCGAGCGAACGCATGATTTGGTAACCGCCCCATCCGCATTTCTCGGCGACGCCTGGCAGCAGCATGGTGGAGACAATGTACGCCTCATCGTTCACGAGCACTTGCGAGTAGCTGAAGGTGGAGTTGTAGGCGACCGCGAGATTCGCCGGCAGCGTCCACGGCGTCGTGGTCCAAATGACGATGAAAGTGTTCGGCTCCCCGACAACCGGAAACTTCACGAAGACGCTCGTGCTCGTGTGGTCGTGGTATTCGACCTCCGCTTCGGCCAGCGCGGTGCGGGCGGGGATGCTCCAATAGACCGGCTTCTTGCCGCGATAGACGAAGCCTTTCTCCACGATGTCCGCGAACAAACGCAACTCGTCGGCTTCGTATTCCTTGTTCAACGTGAGGTAGGGATTTTCCCAATCACCCAGCACGCCGAGGCGTTTGAACTGCGTGCGCTGGAGGTCGATGTATTTGCGCGCGTAAGCGTCGCAAGCCTGACGAATGCTCACCGCATCTGCGCTCGTGTTGCCGGCCTTGCGCATCTCCTGGGAGACTTTGAATTCAATTGGCAGCCCATGACAGTCCCAACCCGGAACGTAAGGCGCGCTAAAGCCCCGCAGCGTTTTGTACTTAACGACAATGTCCTTGAGGATCTTGTTCAGCGCGGTGCCGATGTGTACGTCGCCGTTCGCGAACGGCGGGCCGTCGTGGAGAACAAACTTCTCCGCCCCCGTGCGCGCCGCCTGAATGCGCGCATAGAGATTTTCCTTCTCCCACTTTTGCAGCCTTTGCGGCTCGCGCGTCACGAGGTCGGCCTTCATCGCGAAGTCCGTGCGCGGCAGATTCAATGTATTTTTATAGTCCATCCGCATTTCCAAAGAGCGCGCACAGTAGCCATCGTCCGAGGACGAATCAAGGTGACAGCTTGCGTGTTTGCAGCGCGGGGAGGAGGACGTTAGACTCGCGCTCACATGGAACAACTGGAACGGTCGCCGGTGGTGGAAGCGGAAATCCGGCGGCGCATTCATGAACTGATTCAACTGCGCGGCGGCGGAGCCAATCCCGACCTGGTCACCGACATCATCGAGAACGCGCTCAAGATGTTG
>DATHKK010000743.1:0-4689 GCA_035489355.1 Candidatus Limnocylindria bacterium | reverse complement strand
CCTTCGAGCCATGCATGTGGCGGAAGAGAGCGCGCTGAAGAATATCGACGACGAGTGTGCTCTTGCCGCTGCCGCTCACGCCCGTAACACAGGTCAACGTGCCCAGCGGAATGCGCGCATCGACGTTCTTGAGATTGTTTTCCCGTGCGCCGAGCACTTCGAGCCAGCCGCGTTCCTTGCTCGGTTTCACGCGCTGCTTCGGCACCGCGATGCTCAGTTCGCCGCGAAGATATTTTGCCGTAAGCGAACGCGGCGCTTGCAGCAATTGTTCCAACGTTCCCGCTCCAACAATTTCGCCGCCCCGTACGCCGGCACCGGGTCCAAGGTCCAGGATGTAATCTGCGCGCCGGATCGTGTCCTCATCGTGCTCAACGACGATCACAGTGTTGCCGAGTTCGCGCAGTCCTTCGAGCGTCACGAGCAATCGCTCATTGTCGCGCTGGTGAAGTCCGATGCTCGGCTCGTCGAGGATATAGAGCACGCCCACCAACCCCGCTCCAATTTGCGTCGCGAGACGAATGCGCTGCGCCTCGCCACCCGAAAGCGTTCCGCTCTCACGATTCAACGTGAGATAGCCGAGACCGACGTTTCTCAGGAACCCAAGTCGCGCGCGAATCTCGCGGATCACTTCATCCGCAATCTTGTGTTGGTAGTCGGTGAGCTGCGTGCTGAGTTCGGCGAAGAACACGTCCGCCCGGTCGATGGACATTTCGCACACGTCCATGATGGAAAAGCCGGGAACCAAACGTGCCCCCGGCATCTTGCCGGGTTTTTCCGCAGGCTGACTCGCTCCGTTCCCGGAACCCGGCAAGATGCCGGGGGCACGTTGGCCCAACGTCACCGCCAGAATTTCCGGCTTCAACCGTTTCCCGCCGCACGCATCGCAAGGCTGAGGATTCATGAAGCTCTTCAGCCGATTCTTCGTGAACTCGCTTTCACTCTCGGCGTAAAGGCGTTCGAGATTCGGAATCACACCTTCAAACGATCGGGTGACTTTGCTCAACTTGCCCGCGCGCCAAAAGCCAAACTCCAGCTCCGTTTCACCACTGCCGTGCATCAACACGCGTTTGAATTCATCCGGCAAATTCTTGTAAGGCGCTTCCAGGCTCACGCCACAGTGCGATGCCACCGCTCGCAGCATCGCCTTGTAATAAGTGATCATCCGCTTGCCGCCGCGCCGCCACGGCAAGACCGCTCCGCCCTCCAGCGACTTTTCCGGATCGGGCACGACAAGCGCCTCGTCGAATACCATCTTCTGCCCCAGCCCGTGACAGACCGGACACGCGCCGTGTGGCGAATTGAATGAAAAGTGCTTGGGCGACACACGCTCGAAGCTCTTGCCTGTGCTTGGACTGTAAGCGCGATTTGAGTGCAGCGTTTCAATCCAATGATTATTCGTGGCCCGTGATTCGTGGTTCGTGATAGCGGCGGCAGACGCGGCGGAAAGAGATCCCACCTTGGACCTTGGACTTTGGACATTGGACTCCCCATCCGCCAATTGATGCAACGTCACCAGCGAACCTTCACCCCACTTCAACGCCGTCTCCACCGAGTCGCTCAAGCGCACGCGAATTTTGTCATCAATGACCAATCGGTCCACGACGACGTCGATGTTATGCTTCTCTTTGGGTTCGAGCTTCACGCGCGTGTTGGCGGCGAGTTCGACCAGTGCGCCATCGATGCGCGCGCGGACAAATCCTTCGCGACCCAACCGTTCGATTACATCGCGGAACTCGCCTTTTTGTTCACGCACCACCGGCGCCAAAACCATCACCCGCGCCTTCGGCGGCAACGCCAGAATCTTATCCACGATGTCAGTCGTGGTCTGCGGTGAAATTGGCAGGCCGGAATCCGGGCAATGCGGCTGGCCCACATTCGCAAAGAGCAGGCGCAGGTAATCATAAATCTCCGTCGTCGTCGCGATGATCGAACGCGGGTTCGAGCCAGAGCTGCGTTGCTCGATGGCAATTGCCGGCGACAAACCCTCGATGAAATCTACATCCGGCTTCTGCAACTGATCCAGGAACTGCCGCGCGTAAGCCGAAAGCGACTCGACGTATTTGCGCTGCCCCTCCGCATACAGCGTGTCAAACGCGAGCGACGACTTCCCCGAGCCGCTCAAGCCAGTGATGACCACCAGCTTATCGCGCGGAATCTCGACGGAGATGTTCTTGAGGTTATGCTCCCTCGCGCCTCCGACTCTAATAAAATCCTTCGCCATGTTTGCCGAATTTTCTCTTGAGAGAATCTCGCAAGCGTAAGGGCGGCGGGCGAAGATGCAAAGGCCGACGTGATTGTTGCGGCCAGAATGTTCGCCGTGTAGAGTCGCGCTATGAGCACGGCCATCGAACACAGTTTTGCCGAAGTCTGGGAACGAACCATCCAGCCCGGTCGCGCTGACCTGACGCCAGACGCCGCGGGCTATTTCCTGCAACTGCACTTTGACGAAGCAGACGTAGCGCGAATGAATCAACTCGCCGCGGCTGCACGCACTCAATCACTGACGCCAGAGCAACAGTCTGAGTTGGACAACTACATGCAGCTTGGCTGGTTCCTTGATTTGATGAAGTCGAAGGCTCGCCTCTCGCTCGGCCAACGCGCGGCAGCGTGAATGGACGCCGCGCTCCAGGAACTCATCCGTCAGCGCGCCCGCTTTCAATGCGAGTATTGTCTGCTCCCCGAGCCGCTGGTCAGCACGCCGTTTCAATTCGACCACATCATTGCGCAATCCCATGACGGACCAACGGTCGCTGAAAACCTCGCCTACGCGTGTTTCCATTGTAACAACTTCAAAGGCCCGAACGTTGCGGGTGTTGATTCCGTGACCGGCGAAGTCGTTCGCCTCTTTCATCCGCGCCGCGACACGCGCGCGGAACATTTTGTCTGGCAGGCCGAACGTATCGAAGGCCTGACTCCCGTGGGGCGCGCGACGGTTCGCACGTTGCGGCTCAACCATCCGCTGCGCCTCGTCATCCGCCGGTCGTTGCTGCTCGAAGGTGTGCGCTTTGCGTAGAGTCGCGCCGCCTTTCCGACTACGTGGTGCAAAGGGAGAAACGGACAGTCTTCCTACTCCGCAAAGGTTTCAGTACACTCCACGTATGGCATCACGTTCCCGCGAAGGTCAGCTTGGACTTCAAACCTATCTCAATGGGGCAGAACTTGGAGTCGCGGGATTGACCAAAGGAACGCCAAAGGATGTCATCGAGGAAGTCATGGAACACGAGCTCAAGCGTCTAAAACGTTTCACCGGAACAATGCTGTTCGCAGCCGAGGACGTACTTCACATTGACTTGGTATCACGACTGAAGATTACTTCGCAATACCTTCCGCCTCCTCAGGCCTATCCAGAACTACGCTTCCGGCCGCCAGATGAATACTACCTGCGCGAGCTCTTTTGGCCAAAAGAGTTTCTCGATCAACAAAGGTCTCAGCCCGAAACCCTTCTCCCACAGAATTGGTCGGCCGGAATACAAATCGAAAGCGCGTTCGTAAATTCGTGGTCTGCACAAGGAGTTCCACAGTTAAAGATTGAACTCGATGTGAACTACGATGTGACCGTACGGGCATTCAAGTGGTTGCTCCAAGAGTGGCGCCGCCCGATTGGTCAGCTACTTCGCGGACTCCAGAATCTTGAAATCAACGCTCACTCTGGGGCTAGAGGAATACCATCTAAATCAACCGACCAAGTCTCCACTTGCCGTTAATAGTTTTTCGCTTCAGAGGTATTTCTCCCCACAAGAAACAGAACACGACCTAATCATGACGTTTGCGGTGTTTCTCGCGTTGTTCGATGCGGTGTACAAGTTGACTTCGAATCGAGCGGATCCTGAGTGCATGATTCGTCACTACCAGACTCTTACTTCGGAACTGCCAAAAGCTCCGTTTCGAGCGAGTTTGATTTTCCGAGAGAGCTAGGAGGGAGCTAGCACTAGAAAACAATTCTCACACCACAAGTTTGCGCGCGCCTTCCACCGTATCAATATTTGCCGGTGACTTGTCGGTGCGGATGCGCACGATGCGCGGAAATCGCATCGCCAGCCCGCTGGTGTGACGGTCGCTCTCCTGGATTTTGTCGAAGGCGATTTCCAGCACCGTGTCGGGAGCGACGGTGTGGAAGCGCCCGCGCTTTTCGAGTGTGCGGCTGAGAAAGTGTTGGGTCAGTTCGGCAATCTCGACATCCGTAAGCCCGCTGTAGGCTTTGCCGATCGTTTTCAACTGGCCGGTGCGTTCGTCGCGCACGGCGAAGGTGTAATCGCTCAAGACTTTGCTGCGTTTACCATGGCCGTATTCGGCGCCGACAACAACGCAGTCCAGCGTGGCGAGCGCTTTCTTGAGCTTGAGCCAGGCGAGGCCACGGCGGCCGGGCGAGTAAATACTGTCTGGGGCTTTGGCCATCAGCCCTTCGTTGTTGCTCGCACGCGCCGCATTGAAAGCGAGTTCAATTTCGTGCGCGGAGTTTGCGTGCGTGATGCGAGCCAGGCGCAATCCCGTCGGAAGCGGCAGTTGTTCCAATTGCGCGCGACGTTCGCGCAACGGTTCGTTCAGCTGGCTCACGCCGTTCAGCCACAACAGATCGAAGGCGATGAATTGAATTGGCACTTCTTCTCGCATGAACAAATCGTGCTCGCGCCGGCCGAGGCGTTTCTGCAAATCGGCGAAGGGCAAAACTTCTTCGCCGCGCATGGCCAG
>DATHKK010000742.1:0-3153 GCA_035489355.1 Candidatus Limnocylindria bacterium | reverse complement strand
GGCGATGGCGTCACGGACGCCGAAGCACATACCGAGATGGGTGGCCCGCCGCACCTTGAGCGCGGACTGAGGTGAAAGAGTCGATTGCATAGCGTTTACTTTGTACTACAAAGTGTGAGACTATGCCACCGGAAAGTCGTTCAAAGAATTTCTACTTTTTCCGGGTCTGCTCGACGATCTGCTCCAGGAGGTCGAGATAACTGGCGAAGGCCTTCCTTCCGGTAGGCGTCAGCGCGTAGCTGGTCGCGGCCCGACCCGCTTCCATGCTCTTGGTGAAGGCGACGTACCCGGCCTCGTGGAGAGTGCGCAGGTGCGCGGTCACGTTGCCATCGGTCATCTTGAGCGTGTCCCGGATTTCCGTGAACAACAGTTGGGGCGAGGCGGCGAGCAGCGACATGATCGCCAGCCGTCCTTTCTCGTGGATGACTCGATCGAGATTGAGGAAGGGTTCTGGGTTCACGCGCGCCGCCGCCGTTCAGTGAAATAGAGGTAGCCGCCATAGGCGACATGCAGCACGCCAAAGGCAGCGCCCATGACATAATGCGCCGCTCTGGTCTGGTCACCCGGCACCAATGGCCACGCGAACAACAACGCAATTCCAGCGAAAACAAAGGCCCGACCAAACAATTTGATTCCTCGTGGAGTGAAAAAACTAGCGGCGTTCAGCGCGCATCCATAAAGCGCGAGCCAACTCGCCGCGAGCAACCAAGTGGCACGCTGAACGAAATGATCGAAAACGACGAGAAACAATCCCGCGGCGCAACCGGCGATGAGCGGCGGGAGCAACGCCTCCGTGACGCGGCGCGTCGGCGGCGACCAGAAGGGTTCCTGTTCGCGCAGCGCCTGGCGCCGAACCAGGACGTAAGCGGTGACTAGCGTCACAAAGCCGACGCTCATCCAAAAGGCCGCAAAGCCGCGATTGCTCTGGATCAGCTTGAAGCACGGCACGATGGCGGCGGCGATGCCGATGAAACCGGAGCTCAACATGACGGGAGCGAGCGCGCGGCGATAGACGGCGGAACGCTCCATCAAGGTGCGAATGGTCTGGAGATGATCGGAAGCCCAATTGGAATCCATGACGACACTTTGCCCGGCAGAGTGGGCAGGTCAAGCTCGGCGTGGGGCCAGGCTCATGCCCGAGCTTCTATCCAACGTGCTGCCGGTTTGCAACCAGCGGTTGGCTTCCTCCGTTCCAACGCGCCACAAAGAGGTTCACGCATTCTGAACTCAGTGCGCCTCTGCCGGTTGCAAACCGGCAGCACGTTGTTGCGTCGCGCGGCAGAGCCGCAACAGGCCGAAGTCCATTTTGCCGGCAAGCGCCTGGTGGACGGTAGTGAGGTTGCCGAAGCCATACTTCGAGAATGCCGCGCGAATGGAATCCTGCTCCTCCGTCGTGAGCATCTGGTTTAGATCGACTTTTTCACCCGTTTCGACGGCGGTCGCAAGGTGGCCATAGATCGTGCTCGTGGCGAAGTTACGCCGGCGCGCAATTTCCTCAACGCTTTCTCCAGAGCGAAACAGCTTGAGCGTCTCGCGCGTTGTATCGTTCAAGCGGCCCGGACGAGGCACAGGCGCAGACATGGCAAAGGAGTCGTCCGCGAAAATCTGGCGCGCGTTGCCCGCGAGAAAAGTTGAAATCTCAGCGATGAACAACGCACCGAAGTCGCGGAGCTTCAACTGCCCGACGCCGCTGATGCGCATGAACTCGCTCTCGTTCGCTGGATAGACGCGCGCCATCTGCCGCAGCGCCACGTCGGAAAATATGATGTAAGGCGGGACACCGCGTTCGTCGGCAAGACGTTTGCGGAGCGCGCGCAATTTTTCGAAGAGCACCTCGTCGCAGGCAATTTCACCGATGGCGTGCTCGCGGCGCTCCGGCACCTTCATCGGCTTGGTGAGTTGAACTGATTTGCGCTGGGTGAGCGCGGCGCGGCCTTCGGCAGTCAGTTCAAGCACGTTAAATCGTTGCGAGTCCTGGCGCGCGAAACCAAGGCGGATCAGTTCACGGCCAATCGCGCCCCACTCGGCCCGATTGGTTTCCTTGCCAATGCCGTAAGTGGAAAGCTGATGATGGTTGAACTTGCGCACCTTCTCCGTGTCAGCGCCGGTGAGGACTTCGATGATGTGATTCAATCCCACGGCGAAGCCGCTGCGTTCACGAATGCGGTAAATGCACGAGAGCAATTTCTGCGCGTGCAGCGTGCCGTCGTACGTCTCGCGCGGGCTGAGGCAATTGTCGCACGCGCCGCAATTATCGCTCCCAAACTCTTCGCTGAAATAGCCGAGCAGCGACGCGCGGCGGCACTCAGCGCTCTCGGCGTAATGGACCATCTGCTGCAACTGCTCGCGCGCGATGGTCTTTTCCGGCTCCGGCTTTTCGTCGAGAAATTGCTGTTGCTTCACCACGTCCCCGGCGCTGAAGAGCAACAGGCATTCGCTGGGCAAGCCATCGCGCCCCGCGCGCCCCGTCTCCTGATAATAGCCTTCGACGTTCTTCGGCAGATCGTAATGGATGACGAACCGGACGTTCGGTTTGTTGATGCCCATGCCGAACGCGATCGTTGCGCAGATGACGCGCGTCTCGTCGCGAAGGAAAAGCTCCTGGTTCCGGCCGCGGTCTTTTGAATCCATGCCCGCGTGATACGGTTTTGCTTTCACGCCGTCCTCCGTCAGCCGCGTGGCGACGCTCTCCGCGGCCTTGCGGCTTTGGCAATACACGATGCCGCTTTCGCGCGGGCGCGCTTGGATGAATTCGAGCGTCTGTTCGTACGGACCCGACTTGGGAATGACGCGGTAGGTAAGGTTCGGGCGATTGAAACTCGCGACGTAACAGCCCGCTTCGCGCAACTGCAAATGCTTGATGATGTCCGCGCGCACACGTTCCGTCGCGGTCGCCGTGAGCGCCATGAATGGAACGTACGGAAAGACGTGGCGCAGTTGCGCAATCTGTCGGTACTCGGGGCGAAAGTCGTGACCCCACTCGCTGATGCAATGCGCTTCATCGATGGCGATGAGGTTCACGTTCCAGCGCTGGAGGTCGCTGAGAAATCCGGAGAGGACCAACCGCTCGGGCGCGACGTAGAGCAACCGGAACTCGCCATTATGAAGGCCACGCAGACGCTTCCGCGATTCGCCTGCGACGAGCGATGAATT
>DATHKK010000741.1:0-10342 GCA_035489355.1 Candidatus Limnocylindria bacterium | reverse complement strand
CGGCTAGGATGCGGTGTTGAAAGAGCAGAGTATGAAATTCCAAATCCCAAATCCCAAATCCCAAACAAGCTCTAAACTTCAAATTCCAAGGCTCGCCGTGGGAGCGCGGCGTGGCGGCGGAGCAGAATGCCGTCCGAGCGCGTTGGTTGGAGTTTGGAATTGGGAATTTATTTGGAGTTTTGGATTTGGGATTTGGAATTTCCGCTGCGCCGCACTCATCGCGTTAGTATGTCTTGGGGTCGCTAGCGGCGCGGCGGCCCAATCTCTTCTCAACACCGACTTCGGCGTCGGCAGCGCGAGCCGAAAGACCGGCTTCGCCGCGACGGGAGAGAGCACGAACGACTTCTGGAACCTTTATCGCCACTACGATCCGAAATATGTTCCCGGCTCGCCGCTGGTCGCGAATGGCGTGATGAGCGGACTGAAGTTTGCCGATGGCAGCGCGTCGGCCGTGTCGGTCGCGGTGACGAATGCGCCGGGCGTTTGGGGCAACGCGACCGGCGACCCGATGTATGACGGCTACATTTTCGCGAACAATGGCAGCAACATTATCGTCACGCTGAACGGACTCGCGGCGGGGCGCTATCATCTTTACCTCTATGGGCACGCTGACCCTGATGTCACCGGTGAGCAGAACAGCGTGTTCACGATTCGCAGCGGGACGAATGTCTTTGGGCCGATGGCGACGGTCGGCTCGGCGGGTTGGCGGGCAACTTCGCCCTGGGGAGAGAAGGCGCAATACGTCGTGTTTCGCGATGTGCCGGTCACTTCGAGCACGTCGCTTGTGATCGAAGTGGTTCCGGGCGCGAACGGCGTGGCCGTGTTGAATGGCTTGCAAATTATTTCGCGCGGAACGAGTCCGCCGAAGTTGTTGCTCGCCGTGGCGGCGCACGCGCTTTCGACTACGACCAACCTCATCATCCGTGAAGTGAAGTATGACGGGCGGGTGAGCGACAACGAAGCGCGCTTCAAGGTAACGCTCGCAGTTGAGTCGTTAACGACGAATGAAATTTCCGCGCCGCTCTTCGAGGGCGAAGTGGCGCTCGTCGTGCCGCAGCTGCCGGAAGGCGTGCGCATCGTGAGTGCCGCCAAGCAATATCGCCTCTATGTCAGTGCGCCGGGCAGTTACACTATTCCGCTGGAACTCGTGGCGAAGATTTCGCGCGCAGAGCCGTGGAATCAAATTTCGTTCATTGGTCCGCCCGCCGCCATCGTGTCGGTCAACGCACTGGCGAGCGCGAGCGGTGTGGAGATGCAAATGCTGAGCGGGACACAACTCGATGCGGAGCAGAAGGCCACGTCGAAACTCAGTGGGTTCATCGGCAGCGACCGAGTGCTGTCGATGCGCTGGCAGAGCAAGGCGATGGAAGTCACGCGCAAGTCGCTTGTCACGGTCGATACGACGGCTTCTGCGCAAATCACTCCCACGGTGGTGAAGTCCACGACGGAACTGCGCTATGAAATTCTGCAAGCACCCTTGCCACGACTCACGATTGCCGTGCCTGCGAGTCACGCGCTTACGAAACTCGTCGGCGAGCAGATCCGTGACTGGCAGGTGAAGCCGGATGGCGCGCGGCAGTTGCTCACGGTCGAGTTCATCAAGCCGGTTGAGAAGAGTTACGCGCTCACGCTTTACTCAGAGCAAACGGTGGATAACACCATCGCCTCGACATCGCTTGTCCCCCGCAGCCGTTGGAGATTGAACGCGAGTCTGGGTCATTCACGATTTTGGCGGACGATACACTCGTGGAGGTCGACACCGCCAATGGACTGCGCCAGGTGAATGCCAGCGGTGGCGCGATTGCGGCGTATCGCTTCCACGGACGGCCCATCGAACTCAACGCGAAACTCAAACGCATTGAACCGCTCGTGAAAGTCTCCGACCGCGCGACGGTGCGCCTCGAAGAAGCCCGGCTCCTCGTCACGCACGTGCTGTCGCTCAACGTCGAGCGTGCGGGCATCTACTCGCTCGCTCTCACGCCGCAGACGGGCTTCGCAGTGAGCGAAGTACGCGGTGATGGCGTTGAGGATTGGAAGCTCACTGATGGGACGCTCCACGTCACGTTCACGAATCGCCTGCTCGGCGTGCGCAGTCTCACCGTGCAACTCGAACAGGCGCTCAAACAGTTTCCCGACTCCATCGTTGTCAGTCCGCTTTCGGTGATTGGTTCGACGAATTCTTCGGTCCAGATCGGCACGGCTTCGCCCGGCGGCATTCGACTGAAAACTTCTGAACTCATCCGCCTGCGCGAGGTGCCGGTCACGACGCTGTCGTCGCGCAGCGGTGACGAACTGCTCGCGTTCACCGGCGACCAACAGGATTGGAAACTCACGCTCGCAACGGAGAGACTTTCCGCGCGGGTCATTGCGGAGGCTTTCAACCTCATTACCATCGGCGAAGGATTGGTGGGCGGCAGCGCGACCATTCGCTACGGCATCTTCAACCAGGGTGTGCAGGAGTTTCGCGTCGCGCTGCCGGCGCATTGGAAGAACGTCGAGTTCACCGGGCCGAACATTCGCCGCAAGGATTTGCTGCCGCGCACCGACGCACGCGTATCGCCGCTGACGAACGAAGTTACCTGGCTCATCAGCTTGCAGGACAAGGCGTGGGGCGCTTACACGCTCGTGGTCACGTACGATTACCAATTCGATCCGAAGGGCGCGCTGCTTGACCTCGCGGGCGCGCACGCGTTGGGCGTCGAACGCGAGACCGGTTCCGCCGGCGTGATGTCGGTGAGCGGATTGAAACTCGACCCCAAACCCCTTAGCGAGCCGTTGCGGCGCGTGGATGAGTCTGAGTTAACGGAAACAGACCGCGCATTAGCCACGCGACCGTTGCTGCTCGCTTTCAAATACACGGGGACCAACTACGCGCTCGCGGCGCAGGTGACGCGCTTCGAGCAAATCACCGGACTCGAGGCCATCGCCGACCGCACGGAACTCACCAGCGTGCTGAACGAACAGGGCCAGATGCTCACGCAGGCGTCGTTCATGGTGAAGAACAACGAGAAGCAGTTTCAGCGCTTCAAGCTGCCGGGCGGCGCGGAGTTCTGGTCGAGCTATGTGAACGGCCAGCCCGCGAAGCCGGAGAAGGATGGCAACTGGATTCTCGTGCCGCTGCCGCGCCAGGCGGACCGCGATCAGGCGTTCGCGGTGGACATCGTCTATGCGCAGAAGATTGATTTGCAGAAATCGAAGTTGCCGCAAGCGATCAATCTGCAAGCGCCGCTCACCGACGTGCCGAACACTTACGCGGAGTGGCAATTGTTCGTACCGATGTCACAGCGGCTCAGCTCGTTCGGCGGCAACATGATGGTGGCGCCTTACACGACTTATGAGTTGCGCGATGCGTGGCGGGAGTTCGTCCAGTTCTGGGGGAACGCGATCGATCGGCATCTCGGCGCGATAGCGTTCGGCTGTGTGGTCATTGGCTTCATTGCCCTGGTGGTGATTGCGATGCAGCGCGGGGCGAAGGGTGTGGTGAGCGCCATCGTCGTCATTGCGATTGTATGCATCCTCGCGAGTATGCTGTTGCCGGCGCTCTCGAAGGCCAAGTCCAAGGCGCAACGAATCAGTGCCGTCAACAACATGAAACAAGTGGGACTGGCTGCGCGGCTTTATGCCAACGATCACGGCGGCAAGTTCCCGATCTCGTTTCAAGAGATGCGCGACGAACTCGTGACGGACAAGGTGCTGATCGACCCATCCACCGGACAGCCGTTCACTTGGATCGGAGCGGGAAAAACGGAGGACATGCCTGATCTGGTTATTGCCTATTCGCGTTCGGAGAATGGCGGTGTCGTGGCGCTGGCGGATGGAAGTGTGCAGCAGGTTTCCAGTGATCAACTGGACGCGATGTTACGGCGCGATGGGCAAGTGCCGATGACCGCGCCGAGCGCAGCAGCTTCTGGCTGACGGTGGGAGCAGCACTCGTCATCATTTCCGTGTCGGGAATGTTGCTGACGTGGCGCGCGCTGGGGTTCGTCCTCATCGGGTTGCCGCCGTTGCTAATCCTCTTGGTCGTGGGCTGGCTGCTCGTGCGATTCGGATTACGGAATAAAATTGCCGAAGTCGTTCCGCCCATTGAGCCGGAGGCCACCATCCCGCCCGCCATTGCGCTCATTGCGCTAACACTGTTCGTCTGGAGCAGCAGCTTGACGCCGCGGAACAAAATCCTTCCGCAGCGCGGCCAGTGTTCTCCAAATCCGTTTCAATTGTCTCTGCGAACTACACCGGCACGGTGCGCGAGAAAGTCGCCCAGTTCGACGCCACAGTTTCACTTTCCGCCATTGGCACGAATCAAACCGTGGCCCTGTTTGGCGACGATGTGGCGATTCAACATTTCGACGTCGCAAAGGGCAGCGCGACGCTGATGCGCGAGGGGCGCGGCGTCAGCGTGCTGCTGCCGGATGGCGGCGCGACGGAACTGCGCTTCAAGCTCGTGGCGAAGGTTGGCGGCGATGTGACGAAGCGTCAGTTGGGCTTTACGATTCCGCCCGCGCTGTCGAGCGGGATGAACGTGACCATTGACGAGGCGGAGGCAGACGTGGAGTTCCCGACGGCGGTAGCCTTCGCGCGCACGAACGTTAACCAGCAGACGCGCGTGACCGCAGTGCTCGGCTCGACGGATCGCGTGGAGATGAACTGGACGCCGCGCGTGAAGCGGGCGGCGGAAATCGCGGCGACCGTATTCGCGCAGAACACGGCGCTGGTGTCGTTTGGCAGTGGCGTGCTGAATACGCTGGCGATGTTCGAGTATCAGGTCACGCAGGGTGAGTTGCGGTCTGTGCGCGTGAAATTGCCGAGCGCGCAGCGATTGTTGCGTGTGGAAGGGGAAGGCATCCGCACGTGGGAACTAAGCGGCGATGGCATGACGCTCACGGTGGATTTGGTGAAGGGCGTATCGCCGAGTTATCGGCTGACCGTGGGGCTGGAAAAGATTTTGGAAAAGCTGCCGGCCACGGCGCGGGTGGAGTTGCCGCGCGCGCTGGATGTGAAGCGGGAGACGGGATTGGTGGCGGTTCGTGGAAGCGAAGAGTTGGCGCTGAGTGTGGATTCGGTGAAAGAGGTGCAGCGGGTGGATGTTGAAGAGTTTGTGCGGGCGATGGCGAAGTTCCCCCTCACCCCGGCCCTCTCCCCCTCGGCGAGGGAGAGGGAGAATCGCGCTCCGGTTGCGGGATTTATTGGGGCGTTTCGGTTTTCGCGGACGGATTTCGAGTTGGTGGCGAAGGTGGAACAGATTCAGCCGCAGGTTGAGGCGGTGTTACGGAACACGGTGCGCGTTGGGTTTGATGACGTTCGCGTGAGCGCGCACGTCGATTACACCATCAAGCGCGCAGGCGTGTTCACGCTGCGGTTGGCGGTGCCGGCTGGATACAAGATTGAAAATGTTTCCGGTGCGAATATTCAGCAGTGGGTGGAGAAGAACGACGGCGGTGGACGCGTTGTAGAAGTGTCGTTGAAGCAACGCACGCTCGGCAGCTACGCGCTGGATGTTGCGTTGGTGCAGGAACACGCGGCATTGCCGCGGACAATTGCCGTGGTTGGAGTGCAGCCGCTCGATACGCAGAAGAGTTCGGGCTTTGTGATTGTCACTTCGGAAATGGGCGTGGCGACGAAAGCAGAGTCGTTCGATGCGCTGACGGAAGTTCCGGCGGCAAGTCTTGGCTTGCGAGGCAACACGGACGGCACGAGCGCGACGCTGGCGTTCAAGTTGGTTGGCACGGACCCGACGGCGGCGGCGAATTGGAAGTTGAGCGTGAGCACGGAGACGGTGGAGCCGTGGGTGCGCGCCGAAGTGGCGAACTATCTTGCGCTGAGCGAGACGCTCGTAAGCGGGCGCGCGACGGTGCGCTACGACATTGCGAATGCGCCCGTGAAGGAATTTCGTGTGCGTGTGCCGGTGGCGTTCCGGAACGTGGACATC
This sequence comes from Candidatus Limnocylindria bacterium, assembly GCA_035489355.1. GTDB lineage: Bacteria > Verrucomicrobiota > Verrucomicrobiia > Limisphaerales > SIBH01 > JANNGC01. The sequence goes on along the minus strand of DATHKK010000741.1, from coordinate 4,416 downwards.
ACGGGCGCGAACATCCGGCGGCGCGATCAGAATGGCGAGGAATGGCGGGTGGAGTTGCAGAGCAAAGTGCGTGGGACGTTCGCGCTGAACGTGACGTGGGAAATGGAGAAGAGCGCGGCGACGAACCTCGTTGAGTTCTCGGGCATCCAGGCCACGAACGTGGAGCGCGAGACTGGATTCGTTGTTGTTTCGGCGAAGCCGCCGATTCAGGTGAGTGAGAAAGCGCTGGGCGAGTTGTTGACGAAAATTGATTTCAACGAATTGCCGGAATGGGTCGAGCGGCCCACTAAGGAAACCGTGCTCGCGTTCAAGTATCTGCGGCCCGGCTACAGGCTGGCGCTGGAAGTGAAACGCTACGGCGCGGCTGAAGTGTTGGCGGCTCTCGTGGACAGCGCGCGGCTCACGACGGTAGTGGCGGATGACGGGCAGATGATTACCGAAGTGGCGCTGACGGTGCGCAACAACGGACGGCAGCATTTGGAAGTGGAATTGCCCGGCGGCAGCACGAATGTTTGGTCGGCCTTCGTCGCGGGCGAGCCGGTGCGGCCAAACGTGCGCAACGGGAAACTGCTGCTGGCGATGGAACGTTCCGCGGACGATGCGCCGGTGGCGATCGAACTCACGTTTGTGTCCGCGCAGGAATTTCCGAAGCGCAATGGCGCGTTCGCGCTGCAATCGCCGAAGTTCGATGTGCCAGTGAAGAATGCGCGTTGGGATTTGTATCTGCCGCCGGATTACGACTACTCGGATTTCGAGGGTTCGATGACGAAGATCGCGGAGAGCGCACCCATCGTGCAGGCGTTTTCGGTGAGCGGATACCTCTCGCAGCAAAGTGAAAAGGCCGCGTACGCGAAGGCTGATCGGAAAATGGAGTGGAGCAACGTGCAGAGCAGCTTGCGGGGTGGAAATCTGAAGGACGCCGTCAGCGCGTATTCGCGGGCGAAGGGGAAATCGAGAGCGGGTGAAGAGAAGGAAATTGTCGCCATTGAACAGCAGGTGCGCCGCGCGCAGAGCAGCAACCTGATCCAGGCGCAACGGGAATACTTTTTCGAGAACAACACGCGGTTCAATGGGGCCGTTGATGCGGCTGGCCTGTCGGCGCAACAGGCCGCGGTGGGATTGAACGTCGAGTACGACGCCGAGGTGGCTGGCCTGCAATGGTCGCGGCTCGAAGCGGCGCAGCAAGTGGCGAAAGCGAAGATTACGCCACTGCACATCAATCTCCCCACGCGCGGCGTGAAGCTGAGTTTTTCCCAAGTGCTCCAGACCGAAGTACAGAAGCCAATGACTGTGAAGCTCCACGCGGAGAGCACGAAGGAAGTAGGATGGGGGAAGAAGGCGCTGTGGAGCGCGGCGGGATTTGCGGTGTTGTGGATGGGTGTGGCGGGATTGGGCCGGAGGCGAACACACTGACAGGTTTCAAGCTCCAACATCCAAGCTTCAGAGAAGTTCCAAGCACCAAACCTCAATAGTCCGCGCCGACCTGTTTGGTGTTTGAAGTTCGGGCCTTCTCTGGAGCTTGGATGCTGGAGCTTCTTAAACTCCACTTGCGTTCACTTTGTTCTTCTGAAAGTTTCACCCGCTTTTATGGCACACGTGAAATTGCACATCCCGGGACCGGTCGAAGTGAGCGAGAAAACTCTCCAGGCTTTTCGTTCGCCGATGATTGGACATCGCGGGCAGGGCTTCAAAGATCTTTACGCGAAGATGCAGCCGCAGCTTCAGCAACTGCTCTACACCAGGCAACTCGTGTATCTGAGCACCTCGTCGGCTTGGGGTGTGATGGAGGGTGCGATTCGGAATCTCGTGTCGAAGAAAGTCCTGAACTGTATGTGTGGTGCGTTTTCCGACAAGTGGCTGGACGTGTCGAAGAAATGCGGCAAGCAGGCGGAAGCGCTGCAAGTGGAGTGGGGCTCGCCGATTCGCGCGGAAGCGATCGACAAGAAACTGGCGACGGGCGAGTTCGACGCGCTGACCTTAATTCACAACGAAACTTCGACCGGCGTGATGAGTCCGCTCTCGGAAATCGCGGCTCTGAAGAAGAAGTATCCGGACGTGATGTTCATCGTGGATGCTGTGAGTTCGATGACGGCGACGAAGATGGAGTTCGATACGCTGCAGATCGATGTGCTCCTGGCCGGAACCCAAAAGGCGTTTGCGCTGCCGCCGGGCCTGGCCGTGTTCGCCTGTTCTCCAACCGCGCTGGCGAAAGCCGCGACGATGAAGGACCGCGGTTATTATTTCGACTTCGTGGAGTTTCAGAAAAACGCCGAGCAAAACATGACGCCCAGCACGCCGAGTATCGGGCACGTTTACGCCCTCGCTTCGAAGCTCGAAGATATTTTCGCCGAAGGACTCGACACTCGTTTCGCTCGGCACAGGATACTGGCCGAAGCGACGCGCACGTGGGCGGCGAAACATGGCTTCACGCTCTTCCCGGAAAGTGGTTTTGAATCCGTCACGCTCACGTGCGTGAACAACGGCGCGAAGCCGGGTGGGCGTACGATCGACGTGGCGAAGTTGCAGAAGCTCGTGAAGGACCAGGGATTTCTCATCGACGGCGGCTATGGGAAAATCAAAGGCACCACATTCCGCGTGTCGAATATGGGCGACGAAACGGAGGCCACGATGAGCACGCTTTTCGCCGTGATGGATAAAGCGATGGCGCAGTTGTAAAGGCAGGCACGTGAAAGGTAGGGCGCGTCGCTCCGCGCGCCGCGAACAGAGAGCAATGCGCCACGGTCGAAGGTGCGCGGAGCGACGCGCCCTATCTTTCACGTGCCTGCTCAAGGCGCCTCCGGGAAAGGCCGATTGCAATATGGACATGCAATCGCGCGGCCTTCATTCGTGAATCCTACGCCGACACATTCTTTGACCGCACGCCGCGCGCTGCCTTTCTGGATCGCGTGCAGCCTCGGGATTGCGCTTTCGTTCGCCGCATTTTTTCTCGCGCGACAGCAGGAAGTCCTGCGCGCCGAAGCCGAATTCTTCCGCCGCGCGGATATTCACAACACCGTCCTGCAAGCCAGCCTGAATCGGCACTTGGAAAGTTTTCACAGCTTGCAACGACTGATGCAGTTCTCGTCCGATGTCACTCCCGAGGAGTTTCAACAATGGGCGCAAGACATCGCCGGCTTTCAACCGGAGATCCAGGTCGTCGAATGGTGCCCGCGCGTGCGCCGGATCCAGCGCGGCGCGTACGAGGCGGAGGCGCAGCGTCGCGGGCTGACTGATTTTTCATTCACCGAGCGGGACTTAGCGGGGCGCTACGTTCCGGCAACCGAGCGCGAGGAATATTTTCCGATCTACTATTTCGCGCCCGGCCAGGGCAACGAGATGCTGCGCGGGTTTGACATCGCGACCGGCCAGGCGTCCGAGGAACTCAAGCTGGCTCGGGACTCGGGACGGCCCGCGGCGTCCGGCCGGATTCACATGGCGCAGAATGTCGGCCAGCAATTTGGCATCATCGTCACGCTCCCGGTGTATCAATCGGACCTGCCGCTGGAGTCGGTGGAACAGCGGCGCGAGGCCTTTGCCGGCTGTGTGCGCGGCGTGTTCCGTATGAGCGATCTTTTGGCGGCGGCCTGGGAGAGCGTGCCGGTGATTGGCGTGGACACGATCGTTGTCGATGCCTCGGCGCTGAAGCCGATCAACCGCGTGATCCTGTTCCACGGCACCAGTCCCGGTGACAACGTGATGAAGGAGGCGAGCGAACAGGAATTCCGCGCGGGCCGTCATTACGAAGCGCGGCTCCGCGTGGGAGCGCGCACCTGGATGTTTCTGTTTCGTCCCACCGCGCAATGGTGGAACGCGCAGCTCAGTTGGTTGCCGCATTTCATTTTGGCCGGCGGCTTGAGTGCCACGCTGTTGATGGCGGCTTACATGCGCGCCACGGCCCGCCGCACCGAAGTCATCGAGAGCACGGTGGCCCAACGCACGGCTGAACTGCAGCAGGTGAATGATTCATTGAGCCGCGAAATCACGGAGCGGGCGCGCACGGAAAAGGAACTGCGTAAGACCCAGGCGACGCTGATGCTGGCGCAGCGCATCGGGCGCGTCGGCAGTTGGGAATTGGACGTGGACGCAAACCGCCTGTCGTGGTCCGAGGAAACGTTTCGAATTTTTGGACGCGATCCTGAAACATTTCAGCCCACGAACGAAGCGTTCTTCGCCAGCGTTCATCCCGAAGATCGCGCTCGCGTCCAAGCGGCGTCACACGCGGCGCTGGCGTCCGGCACACGTTACGAAATCGAGCACCGCATCCAGCGGGCCGACGGTTCGGAAGCGTTCGTACACGAGATGGCGGAGATCGAACGCAACCGCGCAGGACGTGCCGTGCGCCTGATCGGCAGCGTTCAGGACATCACCGAACGACAGCACGCGGAGGAGGAACGCCAAGGCATCGAACGCAAGTTC
>DATHKK010000740.1:0-3595 GCA_035489355.1 Candidatus Limnocylindria bacterium | reverse complement strand
CTTCACGAACCTCACCATCTTGCCGTCGGCGAACTTTGTCGCGCCAAAGTAGTTCGTGCTCGTGATTTTTTCGGAATGTACCCAGCCCGTGATCCATTCGCGCATGGCGAAGCCGTTCAAGTCCGGAGCCGATTGCGCGTCCTTCACCGCGAGTCCCATGCCGTTGTGGCCGTCGTAGCGATGACAACTCGCGCAGTTTTTGGCGAAGAGTTTGGGGCCTTGAGTAATCGGGTCGTCGTGCAGCAATGACGCCGCGCCCGTTACTTGAATTCCTTTTTCCTTCGCCAGCTTTTTCACGCGCTCGGAATCACGCTGCGCCTGTTTCACGGCGGCGATGTATTCTGGCTTATGGCTATCTTCCTGAATGGCCTGATAAGTTAGCAGTGCGGCGCCCGCCATAATCGCGCAGACAAATCCAATGTTGAATCGATGACCGAGCCGCCACTTCCCGAGGAATGGCATGGCGAACAAAACCAATACGGCCAAGGTTGGAATGATGATCGCGCCCACCAGTTCGCCGTTGTGGCCGAAGATTCCCGTCAGCCACTTGGCTTTCAGGAATTGAAATAGAAATAGAAAATACCATTCGGGACGCGCGGCGGAAAAAGGCTCGGACGGATCGGCCGGTGCGCCGAGTTCCGCGCCCAGTTCGCCGTGCCCGAACAGACGCGGTTTCAAAATCAGGAACAGCACGGCGGCGAGCACGGCGAGGCACGCGACCACATCCTTCAATACCTGATCGGGCCAAAAGGCACAGTCCGGTTTCGTCTTCGGCTCCTTCGGCGTCAGCCCGTGTTTGCGGAAAAGATAAACGTGGCCGGCGATGAAAAAGATCATCAACCCAGGAAGAACGCCCGCGTGCAGCGCGAAGAAACGCGTGAGCGTGTGATGCCCATAGTCCGCCCCACCAATCACAACGCGCTGCAACTCCGGCCCGATGAACGGCGTGATCGCCATGATGTTGGTCGCGACCTTCGTCGCCCAAAATCCTTTCTGGTCCCATGGCAGCAAATAGCCCGTGAGCGAAAGTCCGAGCACGAGCATCAGCAGCACGAGGCCGAGCCAGAAATTGATCTCACGTGGCGCTTTGTACGCGCCATCGATCAGCACCTGCATCAGGTGAAACACCAGCAGGATCGTCATCGCCTGCGCCGTGAAATGATGGATGCCGCGCAACAGCCAGCCGCCCCACATCTGGTGCTGGATGTAGAACGTGCTCTCCCACGCCGTCTGCGAACTCGGCGAGTAGGCCATCCAAAGAAACACGCCCGTGATGATCTGCACCATGAATGCAAACGTCAGCGTGCTGCCCCACACGTAGCGCCAGCGCGAACCGCCCGGCACGTTTTCGTAAAGGCCCTCGTGCAGAAGCTGTTTGTAGCCGGTGCGACTGTCGAGCCACGTGAGGGCGGACTGGACTCGTTTCATGCCGGAATTTTTTCGGCGACGCCGGCGCGGTAGTTCTGGAATTTCACCCAGACTTCGCCGCCCTTGCGGACTTCGACTTCCAATTCATCCAGGCCGCGCGGCGAGGGACTGGTCGGGTCGTTGATCTTTCCGTCGAGGGCGAAGGTGCTGTTGTGGCAGGGGCACAAGTAACACTGCCTCTCGTCCATGTAGTCCACGAAACAACCCGCGTGCGGACACACGACGTTCACGGCGCGCGGCTTCGCCGCGCCTTTCTCGCGGCGCAAATAAACCGCGCCAATGGCTGTTTGCGGCGAGCGGTTCCAAGCATCCACACGGCTGGCTAGCACAGAAAATTTTCGCGGCACACCGTCCTCGGGAAGTGCATTCAGGGTCGCGACGCGCACGAGTTGACCGTCGGTCTTGGTTTTGCGCCGGACCGGATCGAGCCACACGGCGAGGCCGGCGGCGAGCGGAACCAACGTGATCACCGAGCCCAGCACATTAGCCGCGAGCTTCTTCAAGAACCCGCGACGATCCGAGCAACAGCATTGAGGCTTTTCTACGTTGTCCATTTGAGAACTGATGTGACGAGTCTGGCGGAATCGATGTTCAGTTGGCAAAAAGTTTTGCGATGGTGAATGACCGGCACGGGCAATCCCGATGCGCAGGCCGGTTCGTAATCCTAATCTTAATCCTGCTCATACTCTCGGAACTGGCCGGAAGTGATTAAGAACAGGATTAAGATTACGATTAAGAGCTCCACTAATTCAGGCGAAACGCGCTCAATCATCGTCATCATCCGCGTCCGCCGTGATGGCCCAACTCGGATACGGCGCGGCACTGCCCTTCATGGCGTGCCAGAGAATGCGGTTCAACACGTCTTCGGGGCACGCGTCCACTTTGCGGAAGTTCAACTTCGCGGAGGCGAGCGCGTTTTTGCGCAGCAAGGGATCGGAAATCTTTTTCGGGTCCGGATTCATTTGATCGAGCGGTACGTTGCTCGGCAAAGCGGTGAACGGCGTGAAGTTCGGTACGTCAGTGAAGCAGTCGAACATCGGCGTGGCCGTGGCATCAAACTGGTTCATCGGCGGCAGCCCGAGGATTTGCTCCATCGTGCGCAACATGCTCGTGGTGTTGTATTGCGTGCGGATGACTTCGCCGCGCTTCGTGTAGGGACTGATGCAATAAGCAGTCGTGCGATAGCCGCTCACGTGATCCCAACCCGATTGTGGATCATCTTCGATGGCGAAGATGGCTGTCTCTTTCCAAAACTTACTCTTGCTGATCGCTTCCACGATCCGGCCGAACGCGAGATCATTGTCCGCCACGCAAGCAGCCGGCGTGGGCGATCCAGCAGATGTGCCGCTGGTGTGATCGTTCGGCAGACATATAATCGTGAGGTTGGGAAACTCGCCGCGCGCTTCGAACTCACGGAACTCACGAAGGAAGAAGTCCGCGCGGTATTGGTCCGGCACATTCATTTCCCAGCCAACGTAGTTCGTCGGCTGATTAGGACGAATCGATTCGATCATCGGCTCACTGGCAAAAATCACGGAGTTGCTCTCGCCTTTCCACGTGCGGTAACACGAGAGAAAATCCGGCGTGCCCTTCTTACCACTGCGCCACTTCACTTTCGGTTCGGCGAACTCGCCGTAGTTCCGTAGCGTCTTTCCCTGCGCCAGCACGTTGTCCCAAATGAAACCGCCGGGTGAATACGCCAGCGCGTCCGCTTCGTCCTCGCCCATGCCGTCGGGATAGCTGCGCGGAAAGCCGGCAAAGGATTTTTCCATGTAGTCGGTGCTGAACGCCGTCGTGGACCACTGATGGCCGTCTGCGCTGAGAATTCCGGAGCAGTAGGTGTTATCGAGCAGCACGAAGTCGCGCACGAGCTGATGCTGGTTCGGCGTAATTTTCGCGCCGAAAATGCAGAGCGAAGGATCACCATTTCCGCGCCGCTCGTCGCCCAGCACCTGATCGTAAGTGCGGTTCTCTTTGATGATGTAAACGACATGCTTGAACATGCTCGGCTCGCCGATGCGCTCCGGCACGGGACGCGGCGGCTGGTCCGGTCGCGGCGGCAACTTCGCCAGCGCCAATTGCTCCCGCCGAAAATTTTTCCACACGATCGCCGAGAGTCGCGGCAGCGCGCGGTTACTCGGCACGGGCAGCAATGACAGTGAGCATT
>DATHKK010000739.1:0-2286 GCA_035489355.1 Candidatus Limnocylindria bacterium | reverse complement strand
AGCAAATGCCATTCCCGGAAAACGCTACCGTAGTCGTTGCCCACGGAGCTTGGGCCGACGGATCGAGCTGGAACCAGGTCATTCTCCCGCTGACGAAACAGGGACTGCGGGTCGTCGCCGCGCCGCTTCCGCTCACGTCGTTGAGCGATGACGCTTCCGCGCTAAAACGCACCATCGCGCGAACCAAAGGTCCCGTGATCGTTGCGGGACACGCCTATGCGGGCGCGATGATCGCGGCGGCGAATGACGAGCGGGTGAAAGGACTTGTCTATGTAGCCGCGCTTGCGCCCGACGAGGGAGAAACGGTCGCCCAGGTCTTCTATCGCGACGAGCCGCATCCTCAAGCTCCCAAACTCGCCCCTGATGAAGACGGATGGATTTGGATGCCCGAAGAAGGCTTCCGCAACGCCTTCGCGCATCACGCGACAACAGATCAAATTGCCTTATCCAGGGCGGTGCAGCGCCCGATCGCGGTCAAGTGCATTCAGGAGCCTGCGCCAAAGCCGGCCTGGCGATCCAAGCCTTCTTGGTTTCTGATCGCCGAAGAAGACCGCATGATCAACCCCAAAACGCAACACTTCATGGCGGAGCGAATGGGAGCGAGTACCCGTGCATTCGCCGTCGATCACACGCCGTTGCTCACGGCCCCGGAGAAGGTGGTGGAAATTATCCTGACGGCCGCAAGAGCTGCTTTCTAAGAAAGAATTATGAGCAAATCTGTTGCTGTTGTAACCGGCGCAAGCCAAGGCATCGGCCGGTCTACCTCGATTCGTTTGGCGCGAGACTTCTCCGCCGTTGTGCTCGCCGCACGGAACGCCGAAGCGCTAACTGAGGTCGCGGACGCCGTACGCGCTGCAGGCGCGGAAACGCTCGCCTGTGATCTGGATTTGAGTAAACCCGAGGCTCCCGATACGCTCATCAGAGCGGCCTTGGATCGCTTCGGAAGAATCGATGCTCTCCTGAACATCGCCGGAGCGGTGCCCCAAATCGACTTGTTCGAGATGACAGACGAGCAATGGCAAGCGGGCATGGAACTGAAGCTACACGGCGCTCGCCGCCTGACGATCCGCGCTTGGGACGCACTGAAGGCTTCTCAAGGATCGGTCGTTTTTATGTCCGGCAGTGCTGCGCTCGATCCAAAGCCGGGCTTCGCGGCGGTGGCCGCAACCAACGCGGCAATCATCGCCCTTGCAAAAGCCTTCGCCGAACAAGGAATAAAAGATAGGGTGCAGGTGAACAGCATAGTGCCGGGCGCTGTGATGACAGGCCGGCGGCGTTCTTTCTTGGAAAAATGGGCACCGGCGCATCACATGAGTGTGGAAGAAGCGACAAATAAGTTTCCGGAAGAAGCGGGCATCAGCCGCTACGGACAGCCCGAGGAAATTGCCGATCTGCTCGCCTTCATGGTGTCACCGGCAGCCAAATGGATGACCGGGACATCCGTTCGCATGGATGGCGGCGAGATTAAAGGTATATAGCGTAGGCACACAAGCCACCTGCAAAGTTAATATTTCCGGGCAAGATCAAGTTGTGGCGCGGACGGTCGTTTTTTGCCGTCTGCGTGTCGAGCCATCAAAAATACAACTTCAATCCAAACTGCAATTGCCTCCCGGTCGACGCCGACGAGTTCAACTTCCCGAAAGAAGCGTTCCCAATCGTGAGCGAAGGACTATTAGCCGAAGGCAGAAAAAATGCCGGCGTGTTCGTAAGATTAAACGACTCCGCCCGGAATTGCAGAATGTAGCGCTCCGCAAATGTGAAATTTCGAAACACGGAGAAGTCGAGGTTCTTCGTGCCGGGCCCCCGCGCCGCACGCCGTGCAAGAGTCCCGAATTGCGTGATAGGCGTGCCCTTGGCATTCACGACCGACGTCGGTGTCGAGAACGCAGCGGGATTAAAAAATCCATCAGGGCCGGCATTCGGCAAGTACATCGACACACCTGGCACCCCGTTCGGAACGTTGAACGTGGCAAAAATATTCGACGGAATCAAGCTGGTGCGGATATCCGTAGGGAAACCTTTCTGCAGGGTAGCGATGCCATTCAACTGCCAACCGCCCAATACCGCGCGGCCAACGCCGGGTTGCGAGAACAAAGGCTTACCTTTGCCGAAAGGCAGCTCATAACCTGCGCTCGCAACGAAAACATGCGGGATGTCGAGCGGCGCGTACGACTTCTCTTTTCGCAGGTTCCAGCTATCGAGAGGGTTCGTAGTTCCCCCGCTCTGACTGAAAGAAGTGTTGCCGCCCGATCCGTTTGCCTCGAGGTTCTTCGACCACGTGTAGTT
>DATHKK010000738.1:0-2675 GCA_035489355.1 Candidatus Limnocylindria bacterium | reverse complement strand
CCGTCTCTGAACGAATGACGCCGGAGAACGTCGTGCCGTTCTTACCCTCGACTGTGTAGTTCACATAGCGCGGCTCGATGGCGGCATTGGGATCCAATATCGCGACGAGGAAATCTTCGGCGCTCTTGTCACGCAGCGGAGCGATGTCCGGCCCCACGGCGTTGCCGAGCCCGTTCAGCGTATGGCAATTGGCGCACATCTGCTCGAAGACTGTTGCGCCGCTCTTCACGTTGCCCGGCTTAAGCGCCTTGCTATAATCCGCGATGAGCTTCGCCCGATCCGAAGCACGCGGAGACCAGAGTTTTTCCGCGCGCTCCCGGGTCACGGATTTCGGATCGAGCAAACGTGTCCGCACCAATGCTGGAACTTCCGCCGACGCGATCGCTTTCTCCTCCAATGCCGTCAGCAGCGAAGATGTCCAAGCCGGGCGAGTGACAAGCGCGCTCAAAATGGCCTCGCGCTGAGTCGGAGAAAAATTCTTCCACGAGCGCAAGACCATGCCGCCGATGAATTCCTCGTCATTGCGCAGCACAGCCGTGACAGCGACGCCTTGCCGCGGTCCCGGCTCAAGTGTGCGCTGGAGAAACTCCGCGTCCGCCGCCGTGGCCAGGGTCGATGCAAAAAGTTTGACCGCTTCGAGCCGCAACGATTCCGGCGCCGCGTTGTCTGCGATAATGTCGCGGCACAATTCGGCGAGTCGGCGAGTCGGCAGGCCAATGTCCTGGCTGGCATTTCCGCTATCGGGTGGCTTGCCGTTTTTGCCCGCCGATTGTTTGTCGGCCGCCTCATACAACCTTTGCGTTGCACGTAATCGCCACACGCTGGCGTCCGCCCGCAAGGCCGGCACGACCAGGCCGGCGATTTCCTTGACATGTTTTTCGCCCACGGCCGTCGCAATGAGTCCGTCCACCAGCACGTCACGGTCTTTGCTCTCGGGCAATTTCAGCGCGGCCGAGAACAAATCGATGGAGTGGCCCGTGGCGCCACTCATCACAGCGGCCCGCATCCATGCGTTCGTTAGTGCGTCGGGAAGAAACTTCTCCACCGCTTGAACTGCGCGCGGATCGTCGAGGCCTCCGAGGGTAAGGACTGACTGAAATTGCAACCGAGCATCGAAATTCGAAACTTGGTCCAAAAGTCGTTGAACCACTCGTTCGTTTCGATTGGCCGCCGTGCCGGCAACGCGGGTTGCAAACTCGCGCACCCGTTCGTCCTTGTCGCTCAAACCCGCAGCGAGTTGGTCAACGCCCAGTTCGCCCAATCCATTCAGTACGGACAAAGCCTGCACGCGCACCGCCGGCCTTTCGCTCTTCATCGCCAACGCCGCCAGCTTTCGCGCCGCTGACTTGTCGCCGCGATTCAGCAGTTCGCGATGAACCGTGTCTCGGGCCGTGCCGTTCGGAGAATCCAGCGCCGCCACCAATTCACGCGTTGATAGTTTCGCAAAGTTTTGCGGCGAGCGCGGCGGGATGTCTTTTCGATAGACCCGGTAGATGCGCCCTTTGTCGTCTCCCGCGCGCACGTCGAGTTGCGCGAGACGATTCGAAGGAATCCAGCGCGGGTGTTCGATGACGTAGCGATACATGTCCACGACCCAGAGCGCGCCATCAGGGCCAGTGCGCGCCTGCACCGGGCGAAACCAGTTGTCAGTGGAAGCAAGGAACTCGTGATCGAGTTCATTCGTCGCGCGCGCGCTGCGGAAGGTGACACCCTCCGGCGCGAGCACTTCTCGATGCACTAAATTGTGGACCGCTTCGCAGGTGAAGGCGTTGCCGTAAAACTCCTTGCCCAGCAGTTCATCACGATAGATCTCGAGGCCGCACGCGGACGTGGTGCGATTCACGTGCCCGGCATCATTGAAGCGCTCCAAAGTTTTGCTGGCGGGAAAAAGCCGATTCCAATCCGGACCCTTAATGACCGGCACGGCGGCGTTCGGCGCCGACACGTGTGGGTTGCGACGCACATATTCATCGCCGAGCGGATAATGCCAGAGCAAATGCGAGTTGTCGCAGCCGAACCAGTTGCCGAAGTCATCGCGTACCCTGCCCTGCTGCGTCAGTCCGCTCGCCGGCTCGAATGCGCCCGTATCCGGATTTATCCGAAAGTCGCGCCCGCGAATATCCAACTCGCCCTGGAGGGACGAGATCCGCGAGTCCCCAACTAGTTGGGGACTCGTGGAACTCGCCCCTCCAACGAAATGAATCTTTCCGCCCAGCAACCCGTTCGCGCCGTAAATCCAATTGTCCAGCCCGAGCGAAAGGCTGTTCACGCGCGCCTGATAATTGTTCGTAGCGAACCCGGTGAAAACTTTTCGCACCACGTCCGCGCGTCCGTCGCTATTGGTGTCCTCGGCGTAAAGAATATCCGGTGCGGCGCACACCAGCACGCCTTTGCGCCAGGCGAACACGCCCGTCGGATACGGGAGATTCTCAAGAAACTCCGTCGCTTTGTCGTAGCGGCCATCGCCGTTCGTATCTTCGAGAAACTTCACCACCCCACCGGGCTGCCAATTGCCATCCATGCCCATCGGATAGTCGCGCATCTCCACGACCCAGAGCTTTCCGTCTGCGCCCCAGTCGATGGCCACGGGATCAACGACGAGCGGTTCCGCAGCCACCAAGTCCACCGCGAACTCCGGCGCGACGCGCATCGAACTCAGCGCTTCTATTGGGGAG
>DATHKK010000737.1:0-2734 GCA_035489355.1 Candidatus Limnocylindria bacterium | reverse complement strand
CTCGACGAGCGAACCTTGCGTGTTCTGCACCCGGGATTTTGGAATCACGGCGCGGGGCCTGACTTTCGAGATGCCGTAATTCAATTCGAGCGAGAGCAACCAATCACCAGCGATGTCGAGATCGATCTGCAATCATCCGGTTGGAAAAGTCACGCGCACGATCGTAATCCAAACTTCGAGCGCGTGAAGTTGCACGTCGTCTGGGAAGGCGACACGCACACATCGATTCCCACGCTCGCGCTGAAACCGTTTCTCGACGCGCCCGTCGTGGAACTCGCGCTCTGGCTCGCGAGTGACGCGGCGCAGCGTTATCCCGAGGGGCTGTTGGGCCAGTGTGCCGGGCCGCTGCGCGATCTCGCGCTCACGCAATTCGAGCAGTTGCTCAACGAAGCCGCGCTCGTGCGCTTCGAACGCAAGGCCAGCGATTTGCACGCGCGCGCTCGTCAGGCCGGCTGGGAACAATCGCTTTGGGAAGGAATGCTCCGCGCGCTCGGTTACAAGCAAAACGTGTGGCCAATGCAGCGCGTCGGCGAACTGCGCTCGCGCTTCACCACGCGCGCCCCGTCGCTTGTGCAAACCCAGGCGCGCCTGCTCGGCGTGAGTGGATTGCTGCCGAACGATCTCACGCGCAAGCAGCGCAGCGCGGACACTTACCTGCGCACGGTGTGGGATTATTGGTGGCGCGAGCGCGATGCGTTCGGCGATTGCGTCATGCCGAAAAACTTGTGGCGATTGAACGGACTGCGCCCAGCCAATCATCCACAGCGGCGGCTTGCGCTCGCGGCGCATTGGAGTGGCGACGCGAAGTTGTTCAAGCGCATCGATCAGTGGTTCGCCACCGCGCCAGCGGATCACGCTCTCGCCGCATCATTGCTCGCCGCTCTGCAACCGCCGGCCGATAACTTTTGGTCGCGGCACTGGACGCTGCGTTCGTCCGCGATGCCGAAGCCACAACCGTTGCTGGGAGCGACGCGCGTTACGGATCTTGCCGTCAACGTCGTTTTGCCCTGGCTTTGGCTGCGCGCCCGTGAAGGCAACAACACAAGACTGCTGGCGGAGGCGGAGCGCCGCTATTTCGCGTGGCCCGCGGCGGAAGACAACTCCGTGCTGCGGCTCGCGCGGGACCGTTTGTTGGGAGGACGTCGCGATGTGAAGTTGAAAAGCGCGGCGATGCAACAAGGCTTGCTTCAAATCGTGCGCGACTTCTGCGATCACTCGAACGCGCTTTGCGCGGACTGCAAGTTTCCGGAGTTGGTGAGGAACTGGAAGATCTCAGCGGCGTGATGGTAGGGCGCGGTGTCCTCAACGCGCCGCGCACGCCATCGGTACGCTCACGCGCTCTTGTTCCAGTCGTAGCGGGCGCGCTGAGGACAGCGACGCTCTACCTCTGACACTTGGCGCACCATGCTGTTGTGCGACCGCCAATAGTCGCGCGCTTCAGCGCCGAACCATCGCGCGGACATTTGCCTTTCGCACCCCAACGGACGTGAAAGAACCAGCCGGTCGGCGGATCGGAGAAGTCACTTCCGATGTGCTTAATCGCGCCCGCGCAGACGTAGCGAATGGACTTCCACAATTCGCCGAGTCGGTTGCCTTCGATATTCCCGCTCGCCGTGCGCGGATCGATCTTCGCGCGCCAAAGAATTTCATCCGCCATCCAATTGCCGACGCCGGGAAAGTGCTGTTGCAGGAGCAAGGTCGCTTTGATGGGTAACTTGCGATGACGTTGCAGCGCATCCCGCAAGACTTCTTGTGTGAAAGCCTTTGATGTCAGCGCGGGCGCAATCTTCGACCACCACGGCGGCTCGCCTCGACCTTGAAAATAAAGCACACGGCCGAATTGCCGCGGATCGCTGAAGACGAGCGACCGTTGCTTTTGCTGTAAGACGAGATGGTCATGTTTCGCGGCAGCGAAGTCCGCAGGCTCTACGCGCAACTTGCCGGTCATGCCGAGATGAATTGCGATCCAGATTCCGCGCGAGAACTGAAAGGCCATCTGTTTGCCACGCGCTTCGGAGGCGATCAGTTTTGCGCCCGGCAAGTCGCGCTGTATCGCGGTCACGTCGGTGCCGCGGAAAATTCTTTTTTCCGCGTACAACTCGGCCGCGAGCACTTTCGCGCCGAGGCCGGTGTTCCATTGCTTGCGATAGTATTCGACTTCAGCGAGTTCCGGCATGGCGCGGAAGGTACGGGGAAAAAGCTCCAAGCACCAAGATAACCGGTGGTGCTTGGATCTTTTCCCATTCCTCACGGGAGCATTCTCGTTCCGCCTCCGTCCAAGTTCTCATGAAACGGATTCTCGGTTTTGCTTTCGTCGCCTTGCTCGCTGCTTCTGCGGCCCATGCGCGGGTCAAGTTGGTCGCGTTGCCGGAGCGCGCCCGTGTCGTCGTCGCCCTCAGCAATCCCGAAGCAACGCTCGTGGAGGAGGAGCGCATCGTCACGTTGCAGAAAGGCGTCAACAAAGTGGATTTCTCGTGGCGCGGCGTGAACATCGATGGGACGAGCATCCAGGTGCGCACGTTGTCGCATCCGAACGACGTGAAGGTGTTTAACACCAGTTATCCACCGAATGAAAACGCGTTGATTTGGGAAATCTCCAGTCCAGCCGCGCAGGAAGAGCGCGTGCGGATTTCCTATTTGCTCTCAGGTCTGACGCGCGAAGTGACTTACCGCGCCGTGGCCGAGCCGAACGAGAAAGCATTGACGCTCCGCAATTATCTTCGTCTGCACAATA
>DATHKK010000736.1:0-2954 GCA_035489355.1 Candidatus Limnocylindria bacterium | reverse complement strand
GAGACGTGCAAGACGTACCTCTTCACGCAGGGAAAATTCCTCGCGATCCTTTGGCTGCTGATCGCGGCGTGCATGGTTTATTACTTTGGAGCGTTGCAGAAAAATTCCGTCGGCCACGTCGTCGTGATTCTGCTCGCGTCCGTCCTCGGCATTCTCGGCTCCTACGGCGTGGCGTGGTTTGGCATTCGCATCAACACGGTTTCCAACTCGCGCACGGCTTTCTCCGCGTTAAAGGGAAACCCGCTGGCGACTCTCGGCATTCCACTGCGCTCGGGCATGAGCGTCGGCTTGTTGCTCGTGGCGGTGGAACTGTTTTTCATGATCTGCATCTTGATGTTCCTGCCGCGCGAACTGGTCGGCCCGTGCTTCATCGGCTTCGCGATTGGCGAATCGCTCGGGGCCAGCGTGCTCCGCATCTGCGGCGGCATCTTCACCAAGATTGCCGACATCGGTTCCGATCTGATGAAGATCGTTTTCAAACTGCCCGAGGACGACCCCAAGAATCCCGGCGTCATCGCGGACTGCACTGGAGACAACGCCGGAGATTCAGTCGGGCCAACGGCGGATGGTTTCGAAACCTACGGCGTCACGGGCGTGGCATTGATCGCGTTCCTCGCGCTCGCGCTCGCCGGCACGCCCGCCATCGTGGCGACGCTCATCATTTGGCTGTTTGTCATGCGCGCATTGATGATTGTGACTTCGCTGGTTTCCTACTTCGTGAACGAGGCCCTGAGCAAAGCCATGTTCGCCGGCAAAAAGGATTTCGACTTCGAAGCGCCGCTGACCCATCTCGTGTGGATTACCTCGGCGGTGTCCATCGCGGTCACGTTCATCGCGAGCAAAATGTTGCTGGGCGACTTCAAGGATGGCAATGGCATCGCCCAACCGGCGCTCTGGTGGGTCCTGTCGGTCATCATCAGTTGCGGCACGGTGGCGGGCGCCGTCATTCCCGAGTTCACGAAAGTCTTCGTCAGCACAACGTCGCGTCACGTGCGCGAAGTGACGAACTCTTCCAAACACGGCGGCGCGTCGCTGAACATTCTTTCCGGCTTTGTCGCGGGCAACTTTTCCGCGTTCTGGATGGGCCTCTGCATCATGGCGCTCATGGGCACGTCATATTATTTCTCGCAGAACCCCGCGTTTCTGGCGCTCATGCCGTTGAAATATCTTTTCGCCGCGCCCATCTTCGCTTTCGGTCTGGTCGCTTTTGGTTTTCTCGGCATGGGGCCGGTGACCATTGCGGTGGACAGCTACGGCCCCGTCACGGACAACGCCCAATCCGTTTATGAGTTGAGCCAGATCGAAGGGAAGCAGGGCATCAAGGAAGAAATCCGGCGCGACTTTGGTTTCGACGCAGACTTCGAAAACGCCAAGCACCAACTCGAAAAGGGCGACGGCGCGGGCAACACCTTCAAGGCCACGGCCAAACCCGTGCTCATCGGCACGGCGGTGGTTGGCGCAACTACGATGGTGTTCGGCATCATCATTCTCTTGCAGCAACTGTATGAAGTGCAACTGGCTTCGGGCGTGCCCGGGCCTTTCAAGCCAGTCATTGACGCGCTCAGCATCGTGCAGCCCGAAATCATTCTCGGCCTTATCATGGGCGGCTCGGTGATTTACTGGTTCACCGGCGCGTCGTGCCAGGCCGTCGTGACCGGCGCGTATCGCGCGGTTGTTTACATCAAAGAAAACATGCGGCTCGACGCCACGACCGCGTCGGAAAAGGACAGCAAGGAAGTCGTGCGCATCTGCACCGTCTATGCGCAGAAGGGGATGTGGAACATTTTTATCGTGGTGTTCTGCTTCGCGCTCGCACTGCCGTTTTTCAACGCCTACTTCTTCATTGGTTACCTCATCGGCATCGCGTTCTTCGGATTGTTCCAGGCTATCTTCATGGCCAATGCCGGCGGCGCGTGGGACAACGCCAAAAAAATTGTGGAAGTGGACATGCGCCAGAAGGGCACGGAGTTGCACGCCGCCACAGTCGTCGGGGACACGGTGGGCGATCCGTTCAAGGACACGTCGTCTGTGGCTATGAACCCGGTCATTAAATTCACGACTCTCTTTGGCCTGCTCGCCGTTGAAATCGCAGTGACCATGAAGAACCAAAATGTGAAGACGGCGATCGGAGCATTCTTCTTTTTTGTCGCGTTGATTTTTGTCTATCGCTCGTTCTACGCCATGCGCATCCCGGAGGAGAACGCCGGCGCCGAAGGCGTGATGGTGATCGGCGCGCCGGAGGACAAGCTGGACAGGAGGCGGCAGTAATCAGTAGGTCAGTAATCAGTGCGCCTTCGCTCGCGCTTACTGATTACTGTTTCACTGATAACTGACCTCCTGCTCTACTGCTCCCATGTGGCAAGTATTCAAAGAGTTCCTGCTGTTTCTTCGCCAGGAGAAGAAGTGGTGGCTTGTGCCATTCGTCGTCATTTTGATGTTGCTAGGGCTGTTCCTTGCTTTCGCGCCCACATCACCACTGGCCCCGTTCATCTACTCGCTGTTCTAAATCGTCCGCCTCAGTGCGGCGGAATTTTGAAGGGCCACGGCGCCGGATGATTCTCGCGCACCAGGGCCAATGATTTGATTCAACGCTCTTCCGCTACGAACGTTGCCACGATCGGTCGATGGTCCGAGCCTGCGCCCCAGTTCGGAAGTTTCACAATGAAGGTTTCCTTGCCCATCCACTCGCGCGCCATGCCGCGGTTGACGAGGATGTAATCGATCCGGGAAAATTGATCCTTCACGCCGTAGTAATGCGTCCAGGTGATCTGTGGCGGCGGATAGCGCGGATTATTGTTCGGCTGATCGTCGCCGTTCTGTTCCGCCGGGCGCGTGTCGATGAGCGCGTTCTTGCGGCCGGCGGCGATGATGTTGCGCATGGCTTTTGAGTCGCGCGTGTCGTTCAGGTCGCCGGCGACAATGACGTTGGCGTTCGGGCGCGTGCTGAAAATGGC
>DATHKK010000735.1:0-2699 GCA_035489355.1 Candidatus Limnocylindria bacterium | reverse complement strand
CTGGTTCCTGGCGCGGTCGGCAACGTGACGATGAAAACGATGCCGCTGCCTTCGCGCGCCGTTTCTAATTCGATCGTGCCGTGCATCCGTTCCACCGCTCGATGCACAATGGCCAGGCCAATGCCGGTGCCGGGATAATGGAGGTCGAGACGTTCGAACAATTTGAACACACGTTCGCGCTGCTCGATGGGAATGCCGATGCCGTTGTCGGCCACCGAGATGGCAACGCGCTCGCCATAGGCCCTGGCCTCGATGCGCACGATCGGTTGCACGCCGGGCTGCACGAACTTGATCGCGTTTCCAATCAGGTTCTGGAACACGAGGGAGAGCAGCGTGTCGCTGGCAAATACCGGTGGGAGGTTCGTTGGAATTTCAACGCGCGCGTTGCGCTCGGCAATATCGGCACGCAGCGCATTCAACGCATTGTCGAGCACGGCGCGCAGATCCAGCGATTTCAGTTCGAGCGTTTGGCTGGTCACGCCGGTGTATTTCAAAAGATCGGTGAGCATCGCGTCCATGCGCTGCATCGAGCTCTGGATCTGCTTCAACGTGGCTTGTCCCGCGGCATCGAGCTTGGCCGCGTAGTCTTCCGAAACGACCTGCGAGAGGCCGGCCGCCGCGCGCAACGGCGCGCGAAGATCGTGCGCGACGGAATAGTTGAACCGTTCCAATTCCGTGTTGAGCCGTTCGATTTCCTGCCGCCGGGTCTCCGCTTGTTTCACGGAATTGATCAGGGCGAACACTTTCGGCAGGAGCGGGAACAATGCGATCGCCGTCGCGAGTGAAGCCGCCGCCGTCACGACCTTCACGTAGCCGGACAGCCAATAGACCGGCTGCCAGATCACCCACACTTCCATGAAGTGCGTGAAGCCGCACGAGACGATGAACAATCCAAACGCGAGGAAGACCCAGTTGAACGGGATGTTCTTGCTCGCCTTGTAAACGAGGTACGCGAGCGTTGCGGAGATGGAAACGTAGGCGCCGCCAATCAGCAGATCGGAGATGACGTGCGTCCAGATCATCTTGGGATTGCGCAGATAACAATAGCCGTGGGCGAAACCGAATTTCTGGAAAACGGAAATGCCGAGAGCTTCGAAGATGACAATGCCCGCCACGACGGCGGCGATAATGCCGACGCTCCATCGGAACAGGGGCTTCGTAATCCAGGCGCTCTGGGTCTCCTTCATTCGTAATGCACCGCGATCATGACGGGAAGGCGAGCGCGGCTCAAGCCCGCGCTGGCGTCACACGGTCAGAGGCAATCATTTCTCATGCATTGGGAGCGGTGTTGGCGCGCTGCCGCAGCGACACAGCTCAAAGCCTGGACTGTTGCATCGTGGGCCTGACGGACGCCTCGGTCGCTTTCGCTTTCTCGAAATCCGCGGTGAGCTTCTGCAATTCCTTTTCTTCCTTCGCGATTTGTTTCGCCAGCTTTTCGGCGGCGGATTTGTCGGCCTTGCTCCCACTCGCGACCAGTTTTTCCTGCTCTCGCTTCTTCGCCGTAACTGACGCACGAGCGTGATAAACAGTTGCGTACACCTGCGCCGCGTTGAGCCTTGCGAGGCGCGCTTTCAACAGGACCAGTTCCTGCGCTGGAGCGATTTCGGCGATTGCGGGTAAGTTGCCTTTCATCTTCGCGAAAGCACCATTCTTCGCTTCGAACGCGCCCACCGCATTCGTGAGGGCCAGCCGCGCTTCATAGCGCGTCGCGCGAGCCACTTGATGTTTGGCGACGAGGTCGGGCGTGGACTGCTTTGCCACCTCAGCCTTGAGCCGAGCCGCCTCGGCTTCTTTGGGTGTAAGAACCGCGCGCGCTTGCTGCACGGCGTTACTCAACTTTTCAAGCTCCTTCGCTGCCTCGGCCACAGCCGCGTCCGCCGCCACTTTCGCCGCAGATGGTTTTTCTCCGCGGCTTTGCAATCCATTCACGCGCTGCTGAGCAATTGCAATCTGCTCCGCAATCGTCGGTGGATTCGCCGCCAGTTCACTGACACGCTTTCCGTCGCTGGTATTCCACACCGTCACCTTGCCACTCCAATCAGCAGCGATGACGCGTGCGCCGTCATGGCTGAACGTGACTCGCACCGGCAGCTCGTTCGTGAACTCGAAGGACTTCAGCTTGGCGCCATCGGCAGTCCACGCCGTCACCTGATTGTCGCGGCCGCAAGTCACGATGCGCCCATCATGCGTGTAGCTGATCGAAAGCGCCCCGCTTGGATGGGGGTTCCAGGTCTTCACCTGCTTGCCATCCTGCATTTCCCAAACTTTGGCACTGCCGTCTTCGCTCACTGACGCCAGCACTTTTGAATCAGGCCGCCAACTCAGCGCGGTGACGCTTGATTTGTGCCCTGCCAGCGTGTGGATTTCCAAACCGTTGTCGGCGTCCCAAATCACGATGCCGCCGTTGCGATCCGCGCTTGCGAGCCATTCTCCGTTCGGACTAAACGCGACGGCTGTGACCCAGTCCGTGTGCTTCTTCATCTTGTGCAGCACCGAGCCATCCTTCGTGGAAAAAATCTTGAGCACCTTGCTCGGTCCGCCAAACGCGATCCGGCTCTGGTCCGGACTGATATCGGCGCCCAGGGCGGAATCAAATTCCTGTCCCGCGCCGACGCTGATGATGCGCTCGCCGGTCGTAATATCGAACACGATGATGCGTCCCGCTTTCGCCGCATGGCCGCCCCCGATCACGAGCAACT
>DATHKK010000734.1:0-3275 GCA_035489355.1 Candidatus Limnocylindria bacterium | reverse complement strand
CGGATGGCTCGGAGCAGCGGCGGCTCACAACGACGCCGGGCTACGACGGCGGCCCTTTCTTTTCCCCCGATGGTCAGCGCATCGTTTGGCGGCGTTTCGATACGAACGGTGCGATTGCGGACGTTTTCACTATGAAACTCGACGGCTCGGACGTGCAAAGTGTCACCGACTTCGGCTGCATGTCCTGGGCGCCGTTCTTTCATCCATCCGGGGACTACCTCGTGTTCACCGCGAACAAAATGGGCTTTGCCAACTTCGAGTTGTTCGTCGTCGATGCGCGTGGGGAACGCGAGCCGGTGCGCGTCACTCACACCGACGGCTTCGATGGCTTGCCGTCGTTCTCGCCGGATGGGCAGCGGCTAACGTGGACTTCCACGCGCGGCTCGGATGGCAAATCGCAGATTTTTCTAGCGGACTGGAATGATGCCGCAGCCCGCCGCGTCATGGCATCCGCGCCCAAGCGAAACGAAAGCGCGCCTCAGGATCAAACGGCTTCTTCGAACACCACGATTTCCACCAATCCCAGCGCGGGACAAGCGTCACTCGCCGCGTTGCGCCACGATGTGGGTGTTCTCGCGTCGGACAAGTTCGAAGGGCGAATGACTGGCAGCCCGGGCGCGCAACTCGCCGCGGAGTTCATCGCGAAGCAATTGGCGGAAGGCGGCCTTCAACCGTTGGGCGACAGCAACACGTTCTTCCAAAAGTTCCAGTTCAATGCCGGCGTGCGCGTGCTGACGAATGACAACCGGCTGGAGTTGATCGCGAAGGAGACTTCGAAGGAAACATTTACCGTCGAAAGAGATTTTCGACCGCTGTCATTCACGAGCAATGGGAGCGTTTCAGCGGAAGTCGTGTTCGCTGGTTACGGTTTGGCGGTGCCGGGCAAAGGTGGCGAAGGCTACGACTCTTATGCTGGGCTGAATGTCTCGAATAAGATCGTGCTGGCGCTGCGTTACGTGCCGGAGGAAGCCGATTCTAAGCGGCGGCAGGAACTGAATCGCTACGCCGGCTTGCGCTACAAGGCAATGATTGCGCGCGAGCGCGGGGCCGCAGCGATCGTATTCGTGACGGGACCAAACTCGCCGAACGCTGGCGAACTCGCGGCGTTGTCGTCCGATTCGGCAGGCGGTGGCTCTGGGATTATCGCGCAGTCGGTCACGACCAACATTGCGATGAAAGTGCTCGGCAGCGCTGGGAAGGATTTGAAAGCCATCCAGTCTCAATTGGACAAGGAAGACCCGCATGCCGAGGGGGGCTTCGCTCTGTCGAACGTCACGGCGTCAGTGACCACGGCGGTTGAGCACATTCGCAAATCCGATCGCAACGTGATCGGAGTGTTGCCGGCCGATCCCGGCAAAATGCCTGGCACACACTCGACAGAATACGTGCTCGTCGGGGCGCACTACGACCATCTCGGTTTCGGCGAGAGTGGCGCGATGCAGCGAGCGGGCGAGGAAAACAAAATTCATCATGGTGCGGACGATAACGCCTCGGGCACTGCCGCCATCATGGAAATCGCGCGTTCGTTGAAAGCGGAGCAAAGCCGCAATCCCGCGCTACTTCAGCGCGGCATCATCTTCGCGCTCTGGACGGGCGAGGAACTGGGACTGATCGGTTCTTCGCACTTCGTCGAGCATCCTGCGGTTCCGCTCAGCAACATCGTTGCTTACATCAACTTCGACATGGTGGGGCGGCTGCGTGAAAACAAATTGATGCTGCAAGGCGTCGGCTCTTCGACGTCGTGGCGGCGCGCGATCGAGAAGCGCAACGTGGCGGCTGGATTCAATCTCGTTTTGCAGGAGGACCCGTATTTGCCGACGGACGTGACAGCATTTTATCCGCGCGGAATTCCCGTGGTCAGTTTCTTCACCGGCGGTCATGAGGATTATCATCGCCCGACCGACACGGCGGAGAAGGTGAACTACGAAGGGTTGGAACGCATTACCAAGTTCGCGCGCACGCTTGTCCTCGACACCGCGAATGCGGCGCAGCGCCCCGACTACGTCAAGGTCGCTTCCAGCGACAAGAGCACGGGCAGCCGTGAAAACCTACGCGCGTATCTCGGAACGATTCCCGATTACGCCACGGAAGTACAGGGCGTGAAATTATCCGGCGTGCGCGGCGGCAGCCCGGCGGAGAAAGCGGGCTTGAAGGGTGGCGACATCATCGTGGAATTCGGCGGGCAGAAGATTGCGAACATCTACGACTACACTTACGCACTCGACGCGGTGAAGATTGGGCAGCCCATTCAAATCATTGTGCTGCGCGGCGGCCAGCGTGTGACGCTCCAAGCCGTGCCGGAAGTGCGGAAATAAAGAAGCCGCCCGATGACAATTGTTGCTCTGGTTCGCTCTGTGCAGTGGGCGGATTAGGATTACGGAACGTCAGGGGACGGAAGGAGTGCTCGAGATGTTTGTGTGTATCGCGATGGAACAACTGCAGATAGTTGTAATGCCTTCGATGACCGTCGGTTGGAATGTAGTCTGAAATCTGCCTTTGCTGACGTCGTTCTTGTAGGTGCCGGAACATCGGCCCGTCACAAGATTGATTGTCCCCGTCCATGTGGTGTGGAATCCGCCAACTTGATCAGCCGTAAACTTAAGAATGTGTGTTCTCTTGGTTCGTTCCCAAGTACCGGAAAAGGAGAGGTCCTGATTGATGTTTTGCGTGGCGGTGAGGCCAAGAGTTCCAACGCCACCCTCATTTCCGACGTCGTTAACATTGATGAAAAGAGTTCCTGCATCTTTTGCCGCTCCCTTGGTCTTGAGAGATGTAGCGAACCAAGCTCCGAAATAGGTTTGGTCGGCGGCGCTAGCAGCGAGGCAACAAGAGAGCAAGAGGACGGCGAGGATGCGTTTCATCGGTGTTTGTTCTCAAATCGACGCGTGAACGTCAAGGTGCGAACCCCGTTTCATTTTTTCAGTGCGTGCAAAAAGGATCGGAGTAACCTCTGGCGCATGGGCGGACACTTGGCTTCCTTCTCGTTTCCTACGGCGATTCTTTTTGGCGCGGGCGCTTCCTCTGAACTGCCGACGCGCTTGAGGCAAATGGGCGGACGCCGCGCCCTCGTTGTCACAGATAAAGCGCTCGCGCAAACGCACGCCTTTGAAGTGCTCGCGAATCATCTCGGGCGCGCGAACCTCGGCAAGACCTGGGAACTGTTCGATGGTGTCCACTCCAACCCTTCGGAGCAAGACGTCGTCGATGCCGCGAAAACTTTTCGCGAAACCAAATGCGATACGGTCGTGGCCTTTGGCGGCGGCAGCGCGATCGAT